>SCQZ01000240.1 GCA_004299665.1 Jatrophihabitans sp. | reverse complement strand
TCACCGCACTCGCCGAAGCCATCCAACTACTCGCCCAACTCGTCGGCTGACACACAACCCGCACAAACGTCACACCGCATTCACGCCTGCCCGCCCCGCCAACAAAGTGCGAAAGTCCACTGACGGCATTCGTCCTGCTGTTCGCCAAGTTCTTCACACCCCTGATCAATCTCGGCGACGAATGGCAGACCGTGCAGGCCGCGCTCGCCGGCGCCGAACGCGTCTTCGCCGTCCTGGCCATCCCCACCACCCAACCCGCAGCATCCGCGCCCACCATCGCCTCGCCCGGCGGCACCCACCCGGCCGACGCCCCACCCCCGGTCGTGCAGGTCGAGCACGTCAGTTTCCGCTACCGGGCCGACCTGCCCGTCCTCCACGACATCGACCTCACGGTTTCGGCCGGCGAACACCTGGCCATCGTCGGGCGCACCGGCGCCGGGAAGACCAGCCTGCTCGCCCTCCTTGCCGGGCTGTACCTGCCCCAGACGGGCGCCGTTCGCGTTGCCGGACGGTTTCCCCACTTACTCACCGACACCGAGCGGCGAGCCCTGATCGGCTACGTCCCCCAGCACGTCACCCTTTTCTCCGGCACGGTGACCGACAACCTCGCCCTCGGCGACGAGGCCATCAACGCCGATCAGCTTCGCCACGCGGCGACCATCAGCGGTGCACACCCCTTCATCACCGCTCTACCTCACGGCTACGACACCACTCTGTCGGACACCGCACGTGGCGGCGGCGTGCAACTCTCCGCAGGACAGCGTCAGCAGATCGCCCTCGCCCGCGCGATCGCCGCCCGCCCCGCCCTGCTGCTACTCGACGAGGCAACAGCCACCGTGGACTCCGCCAGCGACGCCGCTTTCCGCGCCGCGCTGCGGGAGCACGTCCTGCGAACGGGAACCGCCGTGATCACCATCGCGCACCGCCTCGCAACTGCCCGCGATGCCGACCGCGTACTGGTCCTCGATCACGGCCGCATCATCGAACACGGCACCCCCGCCGAACTGCTTGCCGGCGACACCACGTTCGCCGCACTTACGACCCTGGAGAGTGCGGGCTGGGGGCCGGACCCGTCCGCCACGGATCTGTAGAGGCGCAATGCGGACTCCGGTGCGTGACCGTCGTATCGCGCAGCGGCCAACCGGATCGGCCGTCGAGCGCAAGTGGCCGACCACGCCGCCGTCGGCGCGCCGCGGCCGACCATGGCCCCGGCCCGGAGGTCCGTCTACGCGAGCCGAGGATCGCGTCCAAACGGTGCTACAGGGTCCGGCTGACTCTCGTTACTCCCGGCGCAGGAACAGTTCGGCACCGGGCCCGGGAATCTCACCGGCGTTCAGTGCCGCGTCCGGGGCGGTGACGATCGCGCCCACCGCGTCCGTCCTGCGGCACACGCGCCTGGGCGCGTCAGGTGCAGGAAGATCGTGGGGTCGGCGGTCTATCGTCCCCTTCGTGACCGTTCGCGGCGCGAGTCCTCGATGAGCGCCGCCACGGCCGCCGGCGCCCAGCCGCTCAACCACCGTCGCGTCCTGGTGATCATCGGGGCGCTGCTGCTGGGCATGTTGTTGGCCGCGCTCGACCAGACGATCGTCGCCACCGCCCTGCCGACGATCGCCGGCGACCTGCACGGCCTGTCGGAGCTGTCGTGGGTCGTGACTGCGTACATCCTCGCCTCGACCGCCTCTACGCCGCTGTGGGGCAAGCTCGGTGACCTGTACGGCCGGAAGATCTTCTTCCAGGCCGCGATCGTGATCTTCCTGATCGGATCGGCGCTGTCGGGGATCAGCCAGTCCATGATCGAGCTGATCGCGTTCCGCGCCCTGCAGGGGATCGGCGGCGGCGGGTTGATGATCGGCGCGCAGGCGATCGTCGGGGACGTCGTCTCGCCGCGCGACCGCGGCCGCTACCAGGGGATCTTCGGCGCTGTCTTCGGCGTGACCAGCGTGCTCGGCCCCCTGCTGGGAGGCTTCTTCGTCGACACCTTGTCCTGGCGGTGGGTGTTCTACATCAACCTACCGATCGGCGCGGTCGCGCTCGTCGTCACCGCCGCCGTGCTGCCCGGTGCCCGCGAGCGCGTGCAGCACTCCATCGACTACGCCGGTACCGTGCTGCTCGCCGGGGCCGCGACCTCGCTGGTGCTGCTGACCACGCTCGGCGGGACGACCTTCGCGTGGGGCTCGGCGCCGATCTACACGCTGGCGATCCTGGGGGCGGTGCTGATCGTCGCGTTCGTCCTGGCCGAGCGTCGCGCCGACGAACCGGTGCTGCCGCTGCGGCTGTTCCGCAACCGAGTGTTCACGGTGGCGAGCCTGGTGGGCTTCGTGGTGGGCTTCGCGATGTTCGGCGCGATCACCTACCTGCCGCAGTACATGCAGGTCGTGCGGGGGCAGAGCCCGACCGGGTCGGGGCTGCAGTTGCTGCCGTTGATGGCCGGCTTGCTGATCACCTCGATGGGGTCGGGCATCCTGATCAGCCGCTGGGGCCGTTACAAGATCTTCCCCATCCTCGGGACGGCGGTGATGACGGTCGGCATGTACCTGCTCTCGCTGCTGGCCGTCCACACCAGCGCCCTGCACTACACCGTGTACATGTTCGTGCTGGGCGTCGGCATCGGGGCCGTCATGCAGGTCCTGGTGATCGCGGTCCAGAACGTGGTCCCGTACCGCGACCTCGGTGTGGCCACCTCCGGCGCGACCTTCTTCCGCTCCATCGGGGGTTCGTTCGGGACGGCCGTGTTCGGGGCGATCTTCGCCAACCAGCTCACCGGGAAGCTGGAGCACTACTTCGCCGGTGTGCCGGTGCCGCCTGGCTTCGACGTCAGGCAGGGCGCCAGCCCGCAGGTGCTCGACAAGCTGCCGGCGCCGGTGCACGACGCGTTCGTCTCGGCGTACGCGGCCGCGCTGCAACCGGTGTTCCTCACGGGTGTCCCCATCGCGGCCGTCGCGTTCGCGCTCACCTGGCTGCTCAAGGAGGTGCCGCTGCGCACCACCGCGGGGGCGCCGGACCAGGCGCAGGCGCTCGCACCGACGGCGATGCCGGCGCCCGACGAGCCGGCCGACGAGGTGGTGCGGATCCTGTCGGTGCTCGCGCGCCGCGAGGACGGCCGGCGCATCTACGGCGAACTCGCCGCCGCCGCCGGGCTGGACCTCGACCCGCGCTCGACCTGGCTGCTGTACCGCTTCGACGGCCGCCCCGAACTCGGCGTCGATGCCCTGCACGCCGCGCTCGGGATCGACGCCGCGACGATCGAGACACTCCTCGCTCCGCTGGCCGCGGCCGGCCTGGTCGGAATCGACGCGACGCCCGGGGGAGCGGTCCGGGTGACGGCGGCCGGCACCGCCGCGATCGAACGGCTGGTCGCCGCCCGGCGGGCCCGGCTGGAGGCGCAGCTGGGCAGTTGGGCCGACGAGCGCGACGTGCGGCTGGCGGCCAAGCTCGACGCGCTGGCGCGCGACCTGCTGCGCGACCCGGTCCGCCGGGAGGCGCTGCTGGCCACCGCGCGGTGACGGATCGGCCCGTCGCCCGCGGCCGTATCCGGCCTGTCCGCGTCCTGAAACCGCGATGTTTCGCGCGGCGCGGCACCGGGGTAGGCGATAGGGGTCCGTCCGCCCGGCGTTAGGTGTTCATGCTCGCTGCGTTCCTGCTGGCCGGGCTGGTCGCTGCCCCGGTCGCCACCGTCGCCCTGTTCCTACGGGTTCCGTTCCGCGGCCGCGCCTTCGGCGCGTGGCCGTGGACCCGGCGTCTCGTCCTCGCACTGCTCGGCACCGCGGTCCTCGCAGCCGTCGCCGCCGGCGCGCTGTGGGGTATCGGCGCGACGCTCGGCAACGTGATCGCCGGGGCCGCCGGGCTGGCGGCCGTCAGCCTGCTGTGGCTGCCGGTCACCCGCCGGTGGAGCGCCCGCGCCCACGTGTGCTGGTCGGCGACGACGTACCTGTTCCTCGCCTACCTGGTCTTCATGCTGGAGTGGACGTTCGCCACCCACCTCGGTGTCGGCGGCACCGTCGGCGGGTTGATCCTGTGGGCGATGGAGGTATTCGCCGGGTTCCTCGGGTGCGCCTACCTGTGGGAACTGTGCGACGCGCTGGGGCGGGAGGCGTGGCTGCGCCGCGTGCGTTCGGGCGCGTCCGAGACGGTCGCACGTCGGGTGCTGCCGTTCGTGAGCCTGCAGGTGCCCGCGTACAACGAGCCACCGGAGATGGTTATCCAGACGCTCGGGGCGCTCACCCGCCTGGACTACCCGAACTACGAGATCCTCGCCATCGACGACAACACCACGGACGAGGCGCTGTGGCAGCCGGTGCGGCAGTGGTGCCTGGCCCACGGTGTGACGTTCGTCCACCTGCAGGAGTGGCCCGGCTACAAGTCCGGAGCCCTGAACTACGCCCTGCGCGAGATGATCGACCCGCGGGCCGAGTTGATCGGCGTGATCGACTCGGACTACCAGGTCGACCCGCAGTTCCTGCGCCGTTGCGCGCCGCTGTTCGCCGATCCGGCCGTCGGCTTCATCCAGGCGCCGCAGGACTACCGGGACTGGCGGCAGGCGCCCTTCTACCGGCGGCTGTACTACTCCTACAAGTACTTCTTCGCGGTGTCGCAGCCCTCCCGCAACGAGCGCGACGGCGCCATCTTCGCCGGGACGATGGGGCTTATCCGCCGCGCCGCCATCGAGCGCGCCGGGGGGTGGGACGAGTGGTGCATCACCGAGGACGCCGAGTTGTCCCTGCGGTTGCTGCGCGACGGCTGGTCCGGCGTGCACGTCGACCGGTCCTTCGGTGTCGGGGTCATGCCGCTGACCTTCGAGGCGCTCAAGGGGCAGCGCTTCCGCTGGTGCTTCGGCGGCATCCAGATCCTGCGCCGGCACTGGCGCAGCATGCTGCCCGGCTCGCGCACCGAGTCCAACCGGATGTCGCTCGGGCAGCGGTGGGCGTACCTGTCCGGCGGGCTGCAGTGGTACGGCGACCTGCTCGCGCTGCTGTTCTTCGTCTTCCTGCTCGTCGGCGCCGCGAACGTGGCGTTCGGGGCCGGGCTGCTGTTCCGCAAGCTGACCGGATTCCTCATCGCCGCGATCCCGATGCTCGTGGTGCTGGGGTTCGTCCGCGCGGTGGCGCTGCTGCGGCGGGGGACCGGGGCGTCGTGGCGCGATGCGCTCGGCGCGTTCATGATCTGGCAGTCGACCGGCCTGGTCGTCGCCCGTGCTTCGGTGCAGGGCCTGTTCGCGCGCCAGGCGGAGTTCTTGCGCACCCCGAAGACGGCGGGGGAGTCGCGGTGGACCGACGCGATCCGCGGCAATCTCGGCGAGAGCGGACTCGCCGTGCTGGGCCTCGCCGGCATCGTCGCCGCGCTGACCGAGGCCACCGGGTACGGCGGGGCGCTCACGGCGGCGCTGCTGCTGTGGCCGACGATCGCGTACGCGAGCGCGCCGCTGAACAGTTGGGCCGCCCAGCGCGCGGCACTCCCCGCGGACCTGCGCGCGCGGCGCCGCAGCGAATACCGCCGGTACGTCGCCGCCCGGCGGGTCACCTGGGCCGCGGGCGGCATCGCCGCGGCCACCTGCGCGGTCGCGCTCGCCGCCGGCCTGCTCTCGCCCGGTTCCGCGCCGGTGCGGCCGCCGCAACTCCTCGGACCGGCGCAGGGCCGGCCGCCGGCCCACGCGCGGGCCCCGGGCACCTCGCCCGACCCGACCGGTACCCCGGCGCCGACCGGAACCCGCCACGCCCCGAGCCCCGGCTCCACGGGCACCACGGTGGCACCGGGCAGCTCACCGGCTCCGACCTCCCCGAGCCCGACCAGCACCACGCCGGCGCCGTCGACATCCCCGTCGCCGACGCCGACCCCGACGTCGTCACCGTCATCCGGCACCGCGACGAGCCCGCCGCCCAACCCGCCGCCGAGCCGGCCGCCGACCACGTCCCCGACGACCCCCTGACCGATGCGGCGGCATGGAGGTCGTGCGATCGCCGCGCTCGGGTGCGCGGTGGTGACCATCGCCGGGTGCGGGTCGTCCCCGTCGACACCGCCGTCGACGTCGCACGCCTCGGATGCGGTCGGAACCTCCACCGCGGCCGCGCGGCACTTCCTTGACGACTACGTGAGCGCCGACGGGCGCGTCATACGGCACGACCAGGGCGGCGACATCGTCAGCGAGGGGCAGGCGTACGGCATGCTGGTCGCCGAGATCGCGGGCAGGCCGGGGACGGTGCGCGCGATCTGGGCCTGGACCAGGGCGCACCTCTCGCGCGCGGACGGCCTGCTGCAGTCCCAGGCCGATGGTGCGGGCTCGATCGAGAACCCGCAGCCGGCGGCCGACGCGGACGTGTTGGCCGCGTACGCGCTGCTGCGTTACCGCGGCGCCGGCGCGGGCGCGCTGCACCGGGCGGGGCGGGCGCTGGCCGGCGCCGTGCTGGGCCACGAGAGCGTGAGCACCGGCAGCGCGGTGGTGATCGCCGCCGGCCCGTGGGCGCTCGCGTCCCGACCGGTGACCGTCGACCCGTCCTACCTGATGCCCGGGGTCTTCGCGGCGCTGGCGCGCGACACCGGCGACGCCCGGTGGGCGCGGGCCGCCGCGACCGCGGTGCGCCTCGTGCGGGGGCTGACCGAGGACGGCCGGCTGCTTCCGGCCGACTGGGCCACGCTCGACGCCGGGCACCTGACCGCCGTCCCCAAGCCGGGCGGCGGCGTGCCGGTCCAGTACGGCCTGGACGCGCAGCGGCTGCCGCTGTGGTTCGCGACCGCGTGCACCGCCCCGGCCCGGGACCTGGCCGGACGCTGGTGGACGGACGTCCTCGCGCACGGGGACCGCGCCGCGAAGCTCGCCCTGACGCCCCGCGGTGCGACGGTGACCGGCACCACCAACCCGTTGCCGCTGCTCGCCGCAGCGGCCGCCGCGCACGCCGCGGGCGACGGCTCGGCCGCCGCCTCGCTGCTGGGACGCGCGCGGGCGCAGGCGCGCGCCACCCCCACCTACTACGGCGACGCCTGGCTGGCGCTGGCCTCGTCGTTGCTGGACGGGGCACTGGGCCCCTGCCGGGAGGCCGCCGCGGGAGCTCCGTCCGGAACGTGAGCATTCGGGGTGTTGTTAGAGGTGCGTGACCGCCGGGAAGGAACCGGCCGTGGTCATCCTCGCCGCCGTCGCGTGCATCCTCGTTCTCACCGTCGCCGCGGGGGAGCTGGTGCGCAGGCAGTGCGCCCGGTGGATGGCCGCGCCGGTCCGGGTGAACCCTCAGCCGGCCGCCGCGCCGGTGTCGCGGTCCTGATCGCCCCGCAGTCGCGCCCGCACGTCGTCCGGGATCGGCTGCGGAACCCCGGACGCGTCGGCGTAGACGTAGACCGTGCTCACCTCGCAGCACGGGCGTCCGGAGGCGGTGATCGTGAAGGCGAACGTCACGCTCGTCCGGCCGGTCGCCGTGCAGCGGGCAGTCACCGCCACCTCGTCCCCCCATCGTGCCGACCCGCGCCAGGTGATCGTCGAGGTGACCAGGCGCACCCCCTCGGCGAAGCCGAGCAGCCCCGCGGCGCGGAAGTAGGCCGTACTCGCCTCGTCGCAGTACGTCAGGTAGTGGGCGTTGAAGACGATGTTCTGCTGGTCGACCTCGGCGTAGCGGACGGGGGCACTCCAGATCGGCTGTGACATCGGGCCGGACATCGCCCCAGTCTGGCAAGCCTGCGCCGAAACTGTCGGACCGGTGCCCATACTCGGGTAACCATGAGGTTGCTGCACACGTCGGACTGGCATCTGGGTCGCGCCCTGCACGGCGCGTCGCTGCTCGAGCACCAGCGAACCTTCCTGGCCTGGCTGCGGGATCTCGCCGTGCGCGAGGGCGTCGACGCGGTCCTGGTCGCCGGCGACGTGTACGACCGCGCCGTCCCGCCGACGGACGCGGTCGCCGTGCTCGACGAGGCGCTGGCCGCGTTCGTGGCCGCCGGCGTGCCGGTCGTGATCAGCAGCGGCAACCACGACTCCGCGGTGCGCCTCGGGTTCGCGGCGCAGGTCCAGCGGGCCGCGGGCGTGCACCTGCGCACCTCTGTCGCGGCGCTGGACCAGCCCGTGGTACTCCAGGACGATGCCGGGCCGCTCGCGGTGTACGGCCTGCCGTACCTGCTCCCGGACGCGGTGATGGCCGACCTCGGCTGCGAGCGTTCCCACGCCGCGGTGCTGCGCGCCGCGGCGGTCCGGGTACGCGCCGACGCCGCGGCGCGCGGTATAGGGCGGGTGGTCGTGCTGGCGCACGCATTCGTCACCGGCGCGGCCGCGTGCGACTCGGAGCGCGACATCACCGTCGGCGGCATCGGCGACGCCCCGGCCGAGGTGTTCGACGGCCTCACCTACGCGGCGCTGGGACACCTGCACGGCGCGCAGCGCATCAGCGACCGGGTGCGCTACAGCGGGTCGCCGTTGGCGTTCTCCTTCTCAGAGGCGCGGCACGCGAAGTCGGTGACGCTCGTCGACATCGACGCGGGCGGCGCCGTGACCGCGACGACGGTGCCGGCACCGGTGCCGCGCCCGCTGCGCGAGGTGCGTGGCAGCCTGGCCGAACTGCTCGCGCTGGGCGACCTCGACCTCGCGCAGGCATGGGTCAAGGCGGTGATCACCGATGCGCGGCGACCGGAGGCAGCCTGGGAGCGGTTGCGGCAGCGCTGGCCGCACCTGCTGGCGCTGGAGTTCGCCCCGCACGGCGCGGCCCTGCCCGCCGCGGCGCCGGTGCGCGTGGGTGCCGCGAGCGACCCGGTGGAGATCTGCGAGCAGTTCCTGTCCTGGGTCGACGGCACGCGTCCGGACGCGCGCGCCACGGACGAGTTGCGCCGGGCGGTCGAGGCGGTGCGCCGCGCCGAGGTCGAGTCGCAGGATCTCGCGTGGGCGGTGCCGGCCTGATGCGGCTGCACTCGCTGCGGATGCGCGCGTTCGGCCCGTTCGCCACCGAGCAGGTCGTCGACTTCGACCGGCTCGGCGCGGGCGGGTTGTTCCTGCTGGACGGGCCGACGGGTGCCGGCAAGACCACCGTGCTCGACGCGGTCACCTTCGCCCTCTACGGCCCCGGTGAGCGTCACGGCGACGGCCGTCTGCAATCCGGCTTCGCGGCCCCGGACGCCGCCCCAGAGGTGATGCTCGAGTTCTCGGTGCGCGGGTGCCGGCACCGGGTCACCCGCGTCCCGGAGCACGAGCGCCCCAAGCGCCGCGGCACCGGGACGACCGCCGCGCCGGCAACGGTGCACCTCGAGCGACTGGAGGGCGCCACCTGGGTCAGTCGCTCCTCCAACAAGGCCGAGGTCGCCGACCTGCTCGCCGAGCAGATCGGCCTGACTCGCGCCCAGTTCACGCAGGTGGTGCTGCTGCCGCAGGGCGAGTTCGCCCGGTTCCTGCAGGCGAGCGACGACGAGCGCCGCGCGCTGCTCACGACGCTGTTCGCCGCCGGCCTGTACGACCGCATCACCGACGAACTCGACCGCCGCCGGGTCGAGGCGGTGCGCGACATGGAGGCCGACCGCCAGCAGGTGCAGGCATGGTTGTCGGCGGCGGCCGAGGCGGCCAACCTGGAACCGGCCGAGCGCGGTGATCTCGCACGGGCCGACGACATCGACGCGGCCCTGGCAGAGGTGGGGGCCCGCCTGGCCGGATCCGGACGGGAGGCGGTGGCGGCCCACCGGCAGGCCGAGGCGCGTGCCGCGACGGCGCACGCCGGCGCCGAGGCGGCAGCACGGGCTCTGGAGACCGCGCGCGTGGTCGCCCGTGCTTTGGCGGGCCTCGCCGCGCACCGGGCGAGGGCACCCGAGATCGAGGGGCTGGCGACAGAGGTGGCGGCAGCGCGCAGCGCCGAGCCGGTACGCCCCCTGCTGGCCGCGGCCCGGGACGCCCGGGAACGGCACCGGGAAGCGATGGCGGTGATGCCGGAGCTGCCCGACCCGCTCGCCGAGACGGCACCGGACGATCTGGCCGCCGCTGCCGCTGCGGCGGCCGAGCAGGCCGCGGCGCTGACGGCCCTGGTGGCCCGCGAGGAGCAGGTTCAGGGGCAGCTGGCCGAACTGGGAGCGGCCCGGGCCGAACTCGCCGCCGCCGAGGCCGAGGCGGCAGGACTTCTCGACCGCCTGGCGCAGCTGCCGGGGCTTCAGGAGCGCGCACGCGCCACGCTGGCCGAGTCGCAGGCAGCAGAGACACAGATACACGAACTGTCACAGCGTCGCACCGCCCTGCAAGCGTCACTTGCGGATGCGCAGCGCGTCGAGGAACTTGCGCCGCGCGTGGCCGAGCGGCGCAGCGCTCTCGAAGCCGCTATCACGGCGCACCAGGAGGCGACCGACGCCCACCAAAGCCTGCAGGAGCGGCGGCTGGCGGGCATCGCGGCCGAACTTGCCGGCGCGCTGCGGCCGGGGGAGCCGTGCCCGGTGTGCGGCGGTGCGGACCACCCGCTGCCGGCGGTGCCCGCTCCGGACGCGGTGTCGGCCCGCGACGTCGCGGCTGCCGCCGGCCGGCGATCACGGGCCGAGGCGGGGCGCGATGCCGCCCGATCCGCGCACGAGCAGGCGCAGCGCGAATTTGCCGCGGCCGCCGCCCGGGCGGACGGCGCGGAGGCTGCCGCGCTGGAGACCCAGCTCGCCCAGCTCGACGCGCAGTTGCGCGTGGCGCAGTCCATGGCCGCCGCCCTCCCCGAACGCGTCGCCGTGGCTACGGCACTGGGTCGCGAACTCGAGGGCGCGGGTGCCGCGGCGGCCGCGGCACGAGAACTCCGGGGGGCCCTGGGGGCGCGCTGTGACGCGCTCACCGAGCGGACCGAGGCGCTCGCCGCGGAGCTGCGTGCCGCGGCGGGTCAGGACCCGACCGTGGCCGCGCGGCAGCGGCGCCTCCGCGAGGATGCCGACCGGCTCGCCGAACGGGCCGCCGCCGCCGCCGCAGTGCTGCGTGCGCGTGCGGACCTGGATGCGGCGCAGCAGCGCGCGGCGTCCGAAGCCGCTGC
This sequence comes from Jatrophihabitans sp., assembly GCA_004299665.1. Lineage (GTDB taxonomy): Bacteria > Actinomycetota > Actinomycetes > Mycobacteriales > Jatrophihabitantaceae > FW021-bin43. Next base: position 14 of record SCQZ01000240.1, on the reverse strand, counting down.
CCGCGGATTCTCCT
>SCQZ01000239.1 GCA_004299665.1 Jatrophihabitans sp. | reverse complement strand
TCGTCGCCGACGGCGACCACCGGGAGGGGGCACCGATGCACGGCAACTACGACGACATCGCCATCCCGGTCGAGCGGGTGAAGGCGAGCGTGGCGGCGATGCTCGGACATGGAGACACCGTGAACGTTCGAGATCGGAAGGAAGTGCGGTGAGGCAGGACCCCCCCGCGAGGCGCGGCATGCGTTCCCGGCTCAAGGTCGCCGTCGCCAAGGCGGGCATCGACAACACCCGGGCGGACGTGCTGTTCAACCTGGCCAAGGTCGAGACCTGGCGCCGCCGCCACGTGCCCGCCGACTGCCCCACGTTCGCCGACCGGGTCCGCATGTACGAGTACCTGCACGGCGAGTGCATCGGGGACCGGGCGCTGGACTACCTGGAGTTCGGGGTGTACGAGGGCGGCTCGATCAGGTGCTGGGCCGAACTGAACCGCCATCGCGAATCGCGCTTCGTCGGCTTCGACACGTTCACCGGACTGCCCGAACAGTGGCACCGGATCGACGCCCGGATGCAGGCCGGCGCGTTCGACACCGGCGGGGCGGTCCCGCAGATCGACGACGACCGGGTCGCCTTCGTGCCCGGACTGTTCCAGGACACGCTGGGGGGCTTCGTCGCGGACTTCACCCCCCGCGCGCCGCTGGTCGTGCACTGCGACGCCGACCTGTACTCCTCGACGCTGTTCGTGCTGAGCAAGTGCGACGACATCCTGGCGCCCGGATCGATCGTCGTGTTCGACGAGTTCTCCTCGGTGCTCAACGAGTTCGCCGCGCTGGCCGACTACTGCAACGCGTACCGCCGGGAGTACGACGTGCTGGCGGCGACCGCGCCGTACTTCGCGCAGGTCGCGATCCGGCTCCGGTGAGGACGGGACATGTGGGCGTCGCGATCCCGGGACGTGCGGTGAGCCGCGGCCCCGACCTCGTCGTCGTGGGGTCCGGCCTGTTCGGGCTCACCGTCGCCGAGCGCTGCGCGAGCGAACTGGGGTTGCGCGTGCTCGTCGTCGAGCGCCGCACCCACATCGGCGGGAACGCGTTCAGCGAGCGCGAGCCCGGCACCGGCATCGAGGTCCACCGGTACGGCGCCCACCTGTTCCACACCTCCCGTGCCGACGTCTGGGACTACGTCAACCGCTTCACGTCGTTCACCGGCTACCAGCATCGGGTGTTCGGCAGGCACGCCGGCCAGGTCTACGCCCTGCCGTTCAACCTCAACCTGATCAACGTGTTCTTCGGGCGGTCCTTCACCCCCGACGAGGCGCGCGCACTGATCGCCGAGCAGTCACGCGAGTTCGACCCGGCCCGGGCCGCCAACCTCGAGGAGAAGGCCATCAGCCTGATCGGCCGGCCGCTGTACGAGGCGTTCGTCAAGGGCTACACCGCCAAGCAGTGGCAGACCGACCCCATCGAGTTGAGCGCGGACATCATCACCCGCTTGCCGGTGCGCTACACGTTCGACAACCGGTACTTCGACGACACCTACGAGGGACTGCCGGTCGACGGCTACGCGGCCTGGCTGCAGCGGATGGCCGATCACCCGAACATCGAGGTCCGGCTGGGGTGCGACTTCCTCGATCGCGCCCTCGGGCTGCGCGACGCGATGCGGGGGCGGGTACCGATCGTCTACACCGGCCCCGTCGACGCGTACTTCGGGCACCGGGCCGGCCGGCTGTCCTGGCGCACGCTGGACTTCGAGTCGCAGGTCCTCGAGGTCGACGACTTCCAGGGCACGCCGGTCATGAACTACAACGACCTGGACGTGCCGTGGACCCGCGTGCTGGAGTTCAAGCACTTCCACCCGGAACGGGCCTACCCGCCGGGCCGGACCGTGGTGGTGCGCGAGTACTCGCGCTTCGCCCGGGACGGCGACGAGCCGTACTACCCGGTGAACACGGCGGCGGACCGCGCGATTCTGGCCGAGTACCGCCGGCTGGCCAGGACCGAACCCATGGTGATGTTCGGCGGCCGGCTCGGCAGCTACCAGTACCTCGACATGCACATGGCGATCGCGTCGGCGCTGCGGCTGTTCGAGAACACGCTCAGGCCGCACTTCGCCCCGGGCGTCGCCGTGCCCTCGCGCCTACTGCGCCGCTGACCGGCGGAACAGGAAGAAGCGGTCGTTCGTGCCGATCAGCTCGCGCAGCTCGTCCGACTCGTGGGTCCACCGGCTGTCCACCAGGGTGTATCCCGCCTGTAGCACGAAGGGCATGAAGTCCCGGGAGCTGCCGTCGAGTTCGGTGCTGAGCAGGTCCGTGGGCGTGTTGGGCACGATGAGCAGCCACTCGATCTCGCGTTCGGCGATGCGCTCCAGCCACCACCGGATCGTCTCGAGCGAACACTCGGCGAAGCTGTGGATGTTGACCGCGAGGTCGTACGCCCCGGCGAGGGTGTCGTGCCGGTGCGCGGGGATCACCCGCACCGTCGCCGGCAGGGCGCGGAAGCCGACGTAGTAGCCGCACAGGAACGTCGACACCGCCACGCCGTCGATGCAGTCGTAGGCGGCCAGGTTGGGCAGCGCGGTGGACATGCGGTGCGCGAGGCGGCCGTAGCCGGCGCCGATGTCCACCACCCGCAGCCCCGGGACGGTGCTCAGGCCCATCTGCGCGTCCAGGTAGTTGATCTCGTTGACGCTGTCGAGCAGGTCCCGGCTCACCGGCGGCAGCGCGCCGAACGTGAAGGTCCACGCGCCGAACAGGCCGTCCTCCTCCAGCGTCCCCAGCAGGCCGAGCCGGTCGCGCGAGGCGATGTCGAGGCGCTGCAGGTAGGTGCGCGCGTCGGCGGCGGAGCGTGCCTGCCGGAACTGCCAGACGTAGGCGTTGTCGCCGCGGAACCAGGCCAGCGACAGGTTCTTGCGCAAGAAGCCGGCGTCCCACTGGGTGGGGCTGGTCGCCGGGCCCGGCATCGCGTCGTACGCCTGCTGGAGCGCGACCAGTTCCGGGTTGTCCGTGCGCAGCGTCTGCTCGGCGCCCTCGGGCAGCGGGACCGCCGCGTTGTAGGAGGCGCGGACGTAGCGTCGCGCCTCGTCGTCCATGCGGGTGACGAGGAAGCCCGCACGCGCGGCCAGTTGCTTGAGTCGCCCCTTCGCCCACCGGCGGGTCAGTTGCCCGTCCGCGCGGCGCAGCCGGGCGGCGAGCCGGGAGGTAGAGGTGGGCGTCTTCACGGTGGGTACCGGTCCAATCTGCAGGGCCCCGCTCCCCGCGCACGGTGACACTGATTCGCTTGCTGCCGCTCGCGCGGTGACATTGATTCGCTCGCTGTCGCTCGGCTCATCGCCGTGCGACGTGCGCCTGCACGAGCGGCCGCAGCGCCGCGATCACGTGATGCCTGCCGCGTTCGTTGTAATGCTCCGTGCCGTCCGTCGCGGCGATGAACAACTCGTCCGGGATCACGCCGACCGGCACCCGCCCGCCACCGCCGTCCAGGCCCTGCAGGAAGCCCTCCTCGATCAGGGCGAAGTTCTCCTCGACGTGGGTGGTGAAGCTGTCTCCGAACAGCGCCGCACCCCGCTGCATCGGCATGTACGTCCGGTAGAAGAACACCGGCACCTGCAGCTCGCGCAGGTACCGGCCGAAGGCGCGCCACCGGTCGGCGCCGTCGGTGTCGGCGCCGAACTCGCCGTGGAAGTAGTCGAACAGCAGTCGCTGGCGGTCTTCGTCGGCACCTGCGGGGTCGTAACCGCGCAGCCGCCGGCGGTAGTCGCCGAAGCTGCGCCCGAGCTGCCAGCGGGTGGGCCGGGTGATCGCCTCGAACGCCGCGTACTCGGCGTCCGTCGCGGACCGCTTGTACAGCGCGCGCAGCAGGTGCTGGTCGATCCCCGTGGCGGCCCGCAGCGCGGCCAGCGCACCGGCGTAGCTGAACATCGGGTGAGCCGTGACGTGGCGCAGCGTCGGGCGGATCGGCATGGACACCACGACGCAGCCGGGCCTGGGCAGCGGCGCGATCAGCCGGGCCAGCTCGGCGTGCAGCGGGGCCGAGTAGGCCGGTCCGTAGTACTGCGCGACGCGGACCCCTGCCTCGTCGGCCAGCATCTCGCCCAGCCGCCGGCGGTCCTGGTCGTGCGGCGAGGTGAACACCAGCGAGGAGTCCCCGAAGTAGAGCACGTCGGCCCCGCGTCGCAGGGCGGCGGCCACCTTCAGCGCGCGCGCCACCGGGCGGTTGAGGTGTGCGTTGGTCCAGTCGCGGGTCACCGTGCGTGCGCGCCACAGGGCCGGTGCGCGCAGCAGATTCGTCACTGGTCCTCCTGCTCGTCGGCCGCACGTACCGATCGAGCGGGCGAACCGCCGGTGCGCGATCGGCGCTCGCAGGGAGTGTATGCAGCTGATCGCGATCCGTCCTGTCGTGATCGACGCGCGACATCGGCCGCCGAGGCTCTATCGTTCGATCGGCCGCGTACGGCGGCACATTCCGGGACGGTCAGGTGAACGGCATCCATCACCCCATGCGCGTGCGGTTCGACGGCGCCGCCTTCGTGCAGCACCGCTGGTCCGGCATCAGCAGGTACCTCAGCGAGCTCGTCGGCGCCTTCGATGCCGCGCCGGAGCTGGGGGTCGTCCCGGTTCTGGACTACCGCTTCGTCAGCACGAGCCACCTGGCGGCTACCCGCGGCGGCATCCGCAGCCTGCCGCTGCCACGGCGGCTGCGGCGCCCGACCCTGGACCTGCTGAACCGCGTGACCTCGCGCCGCGCCGGTCCCGCCCCGTCGCTCACCCACTACCCGTTGTACGAGCCCGAGTCGCTGGCGGACGCGAGGGAACGCCCGGCGGTGACGACGGTCTACGACTTCACTATGGAGGCGTGTCCCGGGCTGTTCGGCGACGTCGGCGCCCACCTGGCGGCCAAGCGCGACTACCTGCACGCGTGCGACGCGTTGATCTGCATCTCCGAGACCACGCGGCGCGACCTGCGCCGGTTCCATCCGGACCTGGACAAGCCCGTGGTGGTGACACCCCTTGCGGTCTCGCCGGCGTTCGCCACCGCGAGCCGGGCGCGGGTGCGGGGCCTGCCGGAGCGTTACCTGCTGCACGTCGGCAACCGCGCGCAGCACAAGAACATCGAGTTGGTGCTCACCGCGTTCCGGGAACTCGCGGCCGCCGACCCGGGACTGCACCTCGTGCTGTCCGGGCAGGGCCTGCCGGGCGAGCGGGAGCGCATCGCCGAACTCGGCATCGCGCGGCGGACCCACGTCGTACGGCTCAGCGACCGTGCGCTGCCGGCGGCGTACCAGCGTGCCCGGGCGCTGTTCTTCCCTTCCCGGTACGAGGGATTCGGCCTGCCGGTGCTCGAGGCGATGACGGCCGGGTGCCCGACCGTGATCAGCGACGTGCCCGCGCTGGTGGAGGTCGCGGGCGGTGCCGCCGAGGTCGTCGGCGTCGACGACCTCGACGCCGCGGTGACCGCCCTCGACCGGGTGATCAACGACGCGGCCGTCGCCGAGCGGCGCCGGGCCGACGGTCGCCGCAGGGCGAGCGCCTTCAGCTGGCACCGCACCGCTGCTGCCACCGCACCGGCCTACCAATGGGCCGCGGCGTCGCGTGGCGCCGGGGACGCGACCCGGCGCGAGGACTGAGAAGCACCCGAGGGCACCGGGGCGGGTCGTGGCCGCGGCCGGGGCCGGTCCGGGGCCGGCGTTCCGGCGGGGGCCGCGGCGCTGCCGTGTGCGGGCGGCACGCTTCCGCGCGAGGCCGGCACCGATCGCGACCGGCTGTGACGAGGGCGATGCGGTACGGCGGGCGGAGGCGCCGGGCGCCCGTCCGTGGCCACCATCGCCAGCCACCAGGTGATCGCGGCGAAGGCCCAGCCGGCAGTCATGCCCCAGGCGCAGCCCAGCGCTCCGCCCCACACCGCGCCGAGGACCGCCGCCACGACGAGCACCGGCAGGAACGCGACGTTGAGCAGCACCAACCGGTTGATGTGACCGATGCCGACGAGCCCGGCGCGCGGGCCGACGGTGATCGCGAGCAACACCACCTGAACCGCCAGGGGCGCCAGGAACTGCTTGGCGCTCGGCCAGGTGGCGCCGAGTGCCAGCCGGCCCACCGGATCGGGGAGGAACACCATGACGACGGCGTTGATCGTCGCCGCCACGGTGGCGACCACGGTGATCCGGCGGATGTGCCGCCACACGAAGGACCGGTCCTGCGCCTCGTGCGCGATCTCGGCGACCGCGGACCCGGTGAGGGCCGCGTCGATGGTGGAGTACGGCCGGATGAACAGTTGCGCGCCGAGCAGGGCGCCGACCGTGGCGGCACCGTAGAGCTTGCGGACCAGCGCGGCCAGACCCAGGATCGACAGCTGCAGGGCCGCGAACAAGAACGTGAAGCGCCAGGCGAGGCCCCACGTGTCGGCGAGCCACGCCCGGGAGGGACGGACCGTGACGGCCCGCCAGCGGACCAGCACCGCGATCCCCGCCACGGCGCCGGATCCCGCCCACGCCGCCATCAGGGCGACCAGGCTGTGCACGCCGGTGACCGTGAGGCCGCCGACCACGGCCACCATGAGGATCAGCCAGATCAGGTCGAGCCGGAGCGCGACGGTCGGCTCGCGGAAGGCGATCGCGAGGAATCGACCAAGGTCCTGCACCATCACCAGCGGCAGGCACAGCGCGAGGACGCCCAGCGCGGCGGCGAACCGCCGGTCCAGCGGCGCGATCGCGGCGGCGGCGAGCAGCACCGCGGCCGCCCACCACAGGCCGAACAGCAGGCCGCTGGCCAGCACCTGACGGGTGCGGCGGCCCGCCTGCACCGGGCGCACCAGTACCGGATTGCAGATCATCGCCCGGCCGGCGCCCTGCGCCAGGACGTAGACCAGGAACGCCAGGCTGAACCTGCCGAAGCCGGCCGGGTCGAGGGTGCGGGCGGCCAGGACGGATGCCAGCACGTTCGAGCCGCCGGACACGACCTGGTCGACGGTCACCACACCCAGGCGCCGGCCGACCGCCTGCTGCGCCGAGCTCACCGCGGTCCCGCTCGTCAAGCTAGACCCGCCCGGCGCCCTGCCACTGGACGCCGCGGGCGGCCACCTCGTCCAGTGCGGCGCACCCGTCGGCGTCGTCGCGGTGCGCGACCGCGACGTCCCAGAACTGGTAGCCCGGATCGGCGCCACCCGCGGTGAGCACGCGGCAGCGTGTGCCCAGATCGCGGACGTCGGCGGTACCCAGGACGTGGCCGCCGTTGGTCCACACCGTCGCGCGCTCGTAGCCGAGACCGGCGAGATCGCCCCACACCGCGGCCGGATCGGCACCGGGCAGGCACAGCCGCGGGTCGTACTCGAAGAAGATCACCGGCCGGGAGCGTGAGAACGTGCGCGCGTAGGCGAGTGCCAGCGGCAGGTCGAAGCCGTCGGTGTCCGACTTGACCAGCCGCACGCGATCCAGCTCGGGCCGGCGGGCGAGCAGCTCCCCGACCGGCACGGTCGCCGTGCCGGCGGTGCCCCGCGCGGGCCGCACCCGGCTGGTCCCGACGTCGGCCCGCACGATGTCGACGCGCTGCTCGCCGTCCGCAGACAGCAGCACCGGCTCGACGACGACGTCCGCCACGCCGGCCACGTTCTTGTCGAGGTAGTCCAGCCAGTACGGATCACCCTCCACGCACACGATCCGGCAGCGCACCCGGTCCCTGATCAGCAAGGCGGAGTCGCCGACGTTGGCACCGACGTCGAGGACGACCAGGTCCTTCGTGGTCCGGCCGAGCACCTGCGCGAGGTCCACCAGGTTCTGCGCGTACGGGCTGCCCTCGGTGGCCATGTACGGCAGCAGGTGGCGCCGCGGCAGGACCATCGTCATCCCACGCACGCAGCGTCGCACCGGGCGGTTCGGACCCAGGCGGTCGATGCCGATGCGCACGTTGGTGCGGTTCAGTCTCACCACTGGCTCCTCACGCCGACCCCCGGTCCGTCCGGGCCGGTCCGGGCTGCTGTCCTCGCCGAGCGGTGCTCGCGTCGGTGCAGCCGGTGCCGTCACGCCCGGCGAGCGGAGCGCAGCGGCAGGACCGCGACGAGCCCCTCGACGAGGTAAACGAGAGCGGGGGTCAAAGCGTTCTGCACCGCGTTGAAAATCGCCCCGCCCAGAACCGAGGCGAACAGGGCGATCGCGAGCGGATTCGTCCGTGCCAGCCGGGCGCTGCGCACGAGCGCGCCACCCAGGTAGATCAGCAGGGCCGCGAGCAGGATCACGCCACCGACGGCCAGGGCCTGCAGGTAGACGATGTGTGCCTGCTCGGCGATCTCGAAGCCGATGCCGTGGAACGGCGAATGCAGGAAGTCGCGCACGGCCTGGTCGTTGACGATCGTCCTGGCCTGGTCGCTGCCCGCGGTGTTCTCGCCGGTGAGCCGCAGGCCGGACAGGATCGATCCGCCCACGCCGGGACTGACCACGAACAGCACCGCGCCCAGCGAGGCCAGGATCAAGGCGGCCGAGGGCAGGTGGCGCCGGAACCGGGGCAACCACGCCAGCGCGACGAGCCCGGCGACCGCCGCGGCGACCGCGCCGGAGCGGGACCGCGATGCGTACAGGCCGAGCAGCAGCGCGACGAGGCCGATCACGGCGGTCACCCGGGCCGACCCGCGTGCCGCCTGCAGCGCCCACACCGCCAGCGGCAGCGCCAGGACGCAGGTCATCGCGATCACGTTCGGGTGGTCGGTCAGGCCCGCTGCCCGGTTGTCGGTGACGGGCACGCCGGTCAGGGCCGGGCCGATCGAGGTGACGTGCCGGCTGTCGAGGAACGCGATCAGCGAACCGACCGCGACACCGCTGACGAAGCTGATCGCCACCCGCGACAGGGCCCGCCGGTCGTAGCCGTGCGCCAGCCCGAAGACCAGCGGTATCAGCACCATGCGCACCGCGAGGTGCAGGCTCACCGACAGGTTCGTGTCGGGCAGTGCCGCCGTGTGCGTGACCAGGTAGTTGTCCACGAGTTGGTCGCGATGGCCCATGTACGCCTGCGACGCCGGGAAGTACAGGTTCGTGACGCCGACCACCAGCACCGCGACCGTCAGCACCCAGACCCAGGGCGGCAGGGCGGGGAGCCGGCGGCCCGGATCGGCGATGAGCAGCACGCCCGCCGCAATCACGAGCAGTACCTCGCCGACCGAGATCGAGCCGGTGACGTGGACGGCCGTCCACGGGATCGTCGCGGCCGTCAGGTAGGTCAGCGCCAGGCCCGCGGTCACCGCGCCCGGCCTGCGGTGGCCGTCGCCGGCCGCGGGAGCCGCGGTGCCGGGCGCAAGGGTCGCTTCTCGGATAGCCGGCATGCTCATTCGTCAGGTGGTCGATCGCCGCGGGCAGTCCCGGGCGCTGTCATCGCGGCGCATCCGCGCGCGGTCGCGATGTCCGTCGGAGCATAGCCCGCGGCCCCCGGCCCGTCCTGCTCAAAACAGGCAGCCTCACGGATCCTCGGTTAGCATCGGCCGCGAGAGCGGGCCTCGTCACCGGCGAGTGCCCGGCCGGGAAGAAAGGCACCCGTGACCCTCCAGTCCTACCTGCGCGTGCTGCGCGAGCGGTGGAAGCTGATCGTCGCGACGCTGGCCGTCGCGATCCTCGCCGCCGTCGGCATCACGCTCGCCACGCCGACGACGTACACCGCAACCGCCCAGATCTTCGTCGCTCCCAACATCAGCTCCGCCGACCCTTCGCAGCAGTACCAGGCCGAGTACTTCGTCCAGACACAGATCGCGACCTATGCCGACACGCTCGACTCCCCGGAGGTCCTCAAACAGGTCCGCCGTGATCTGAACCTCACCCTGAGCGACGCGCAGTTGGCCGCCAAGATCACGGCGACGGCCCCGGCGCAGCGATCTCTCATCGACGTCTCCGCGACCGACGGCACGGCGG
>SCQZ01000238.1 GCA_004299665.1 Jatrophihabitans sp. | reverse complement strand
CCGGTGGGCGCGCCGGCCTCGTGGGAGTCGGCGATCGAGGAGTTCGTGCTCGCCATGCGGGCCCGGCGGCTGCGGGTGGCGGTACTGGGCGCGGGGGAGCGGGCGCGCGGGATCTGGGCACGGTACCGGCTGCGTGCCATCCCCATCGGACGGGACGTCGTCGTCCACGGCGAGGGCTTCGATCTGGCGGGCCGGCGCTTTCGCAACCTGCGTCAGGCCGTCCAGCGGTCCCGCAACGCCGGCGTCGGCGTGCAGTTCTGGCGCGAGGGCTCGCTGCCGGACCCGCTCGTCACCGAGTTGCGCGCGCTGCTGCGCGGCGCGAACCGCGAGGACAGCCGCGGGTTCTCGATGATCCTCGGGCGGCTGTTCGACGGGTCGCAGCCCGAGGCCGTGGTCGCGCTGGCCCGGGACCGGGACGGACGGGTGGTCGCCGCGCACCGCTACCTGCGGGCCGGGCCGTACGACCTGTCCCTGGACCTGCCGATCCGGGCCAGGGGGGCTCCGAACGGCGTCGACGAGCGGCTCATCGCCGAGACCGTGCAGTGGGGCGGGGCGCGGGGCATCCGGCGGGTGTCGCTGGCGTTCGCGCCGTTCCCCGACCTGTTCGCCGGCCGCGAGCACCTGTCGATGACCGGACGCCTGGCGTACCGCGCCGTCCACCTGCTCGACCCACTGATCAGCGTCGAGCGGCTGTACCGGTACCTGCGCAAGTTCCACGCGTTCGACCAGCAGCGCTACGTCATGCTCCGGCCGCGCAACGTCGTGCGCGTGGCGGTGGTGCTGCTGCTGTTCGAGTTCAGCTGATGCCGGTGTGCGGCATGAGCGCCCCGTCCGGGATGACGCCCAGGCGCCCGGACTGGTAGTCCTCCATCGCCTGGATCAGCTCCTCGCGGGTGTTCATGACGAACGGGCCGTAGTGCGCGACCGGCTCTCGGATCGGCCGGCCCCCCAGCAGGTAGAGCTCCAGCGCCGGTTTGTTCGAGTCCTGCGCGTCCGCGGCCCGGAAGGTCAACCGGTCCCCGGCACCGAACACGACCAACTGGCCGCCGTGGACCGGCCGGCCCTCGGCACCGGCGTACCCGTTGCCGGCCAGCACGTAGCCCAGCGCGTTGTACTGCGGGTCCCACGGCAGCGACAGCTGCGCGCCCGGCTGCACGGTGGCGTGCGCGACCGTGATCGGGGTGTGGGTCGAGCCCGGGCCGGCGTACCCCCCGATCGACCCGGCGATGATGCGCACCAGCGCGCCCGCGTCGGCGGTCGTCACCAGGGCGGCGTCGCCGCCTTCGATCGCCTGGTAGCGCGGCGCGGTGAACTTGTCCTTGGCCGGCAGGTTCACCCACAGCTGGAGCCCGTGGAACAGCCCCCCGGACATCACCAGCGCCTCCGGCGGCGTCTCGATGTGCAAGATCCCGGCGCCGGCCGTCATCCACTGCGTCGCGCCGTTGTCGATCACGCCTCCGCCGCCGTGCGAGTCCTGGTGCTCGAAGGTGCCGTCGATCATGTAGGTGACGGTCTCGAAACCGCGGTGCGGGTGCCAGTTGGTGCCCTTGGGCTCGAGCGGCGCGTAGTCGACCTCGCCCATCTGGTCCATGTGGACGAACGGGTCCAGGTCGGCCATCGGAACGCCGGCGAAGGCGCGCACCACGGGGAACCCCTCGCCCTCGTAGCCGCGCGGGCCGGTACTCACCTGCTTGACCGGGCGCTCGGTGTCCCCGATGGACGCCGCGGCGATGCGCGGCAGGGTCAGGGTGTCGGCGGTGACGGCGGGCATCGGTGCCTCCTAGATAGTTGCAACTTCAACTAGATGATCCAACACCGGTCCGGCCCCCGTCATTCCCCGCCGCGCAGCGCGAGCCGGGTCAGCGGCGGCAACGGCACGCCGAGATCGGCGACCTCGCCGGTGCGCGGGTCCACGGCGGCCAGGCGGCCGGTGCCGTGCAGGACGAACAGCCAGCGGCCGTCGGGGGACCACGCCAGCGTACCGGGCTCGGGGGAGGCTGCGCCGGACAGCGTCACGCGGGTCGTCGACCTGGTGGCCAGGTCCAGCACCACGAGCCGGGAACCGGCACCCGCCGCAGAGGTCGCGAACACCGCGGCGAAGGCGCCGTCCGGCGCGAGCAGGCCCGTCCGGTCCGGGTCGATGCCCGCCGCGGACACCGCGACCGGGTGCCGGGACCAGTCCGCGCGGTCGACGAGTGCGAGCGAGCAGCGGTGGCGGTCGTCGCACTCGTCCACCAGCCAGCCGGTGCGGCCGCCGGCGAGCACCGAACCGGTGGTGATGCGACGCAGCCCGTCGGGCGTCGCGTCGTAGGTTCCGCCGACCCCGGCGACCATGACGTAGCCAGCCCCGTCCGGGTTCGCCGCGAGCGGGGACGATCCGGCCGGCAGGGCGATCTCCTGCGGCAGGCCCGGCACCGGCCCGCCGTCCGGGGGCAGCAGCACGAGCGACGGCGGGTCGGAGTCCGGGTCGGAGTCGGCGCCCGCGGTCCACACCAGGTGACCGTCGGGACCCGGGAACAGCGGCCCGCTGTCGAAGGGCGCGGTGAGCGCAACGGGGTCGGCACCGTCGGGAACCCGGTAGCCGGGCACGACGTCGACCGGCCGGACGATCGCGCCGGCGTCGGTCACGACGAACGAGACCGGGCCGCTGCTCATCAGTGCCGGGATGGGTGTCGCCGTCACCCGGCCCAGCTCCGGCTGGATGCGCACGACCACGCCGGGGCCCAGCCCGAACAGTTCCCAGTTCCCGCCGCCGAGCAGCGGGTGCCCGGCGTCGACGACCCGCACCGTGGTGATCGCGCCGCCGGTCGCGGGGTGCCCCGCCGCCGTGCGCGGCGGGGACGCCGGCGGCGGGGTTGCGGCGGTGGGCGACGCGGCGGGGCGGCCGACCCCGGTCTCGCGCAGCGTGAGCAGCGTCGCGGCGGCCAACGCGGCGCCGGCCAGGATCAGCACCCGCAGCCGGCGCGGGACCCGGCGCGGCCGCCGCGGGCCGAGGGCCTCGGGCCCGTCCGGGCGGGGCGGATCGTCGTCGACGAACTCGACGCCCGGATCCGGCTCACCCTTACCCATCGCCCCCACGGTAGTGAGGCGCGGCGAGATACGTACATCTCCCGATGCCGGAGGGACCCCTCAGCGCGCACCGTCGTCGTCATGCACCCGGTACACCCGATCCTCGCCCAGCAACTCGCCCAGGAGCGCCGTCGCGACCTCATCCGCGCCGCCGACCGCCAGCGCCTGCTACGGGCCGGACGCGCCGAGGCGCGCCAGGCGCCGCCACCGCGGATCCCCCGCGGGAGCCACCGGGTGTGGGCGCTGTGGCACCGCGACCGCGACCGCTACGCGGGCGAGGTCGCCGGCTGCCCGGCCGCCGGCCGGTAGCGCAGCCACACCACGCCCAGCGGCGGCACCCGCACCGTCGCCGACGCCGGCCGGGCGTGGTGCGGGACCGCGACCGCCTCGACGCCGCCGAAGTTGCCGACCCCGGAGCCGAAGTAGACCTGCGCGTCGGTGTTGACGACCTCGTCCCAGCGGCCGGCGTACGGCAGCCCGATCCGGTAGCCCTCGTGGGGCACGGCCGCGAAGTTCGCGACGCAGGCGACGGCTCCGCCCGCGCCGTCGAAGCGCAGGAACGAGTAGACGTTGCCGCCGGCGTCGTTCGCGTCGA
>SCQZ01000237.1 GCA_004299665.1 Jatrophihabitans sp. | reverse complement strand
GGCGAACGGCCCACCCCCCAGGAGGCGTCCATGGACCTAGGCCTCGACAAGGACGAGCGCGCGTTCGCCGCCGAACTGCGGGAGTTCTTCACCGGCGAGGTGCCCGCCGAGATCCGGGATCGCCTGGCGCGCGGCGAGCACGCGACGCGGGAGGACTTCGTCACCTCGCAGCGGATCTTGAACGCGCACGGCCTGGCCGTGCCGCACTGGCCGGTCGAGTGGGGGGGCAAGGACTGGACGCCGGTCCAGCGTCACCTGTGGCTGACGGAACTGACCATGGCGCACGTGCCGCCGCCGCTGGTCTTCAACACCGCCATGGTCGGACCGGTGATCGCGACGTTCGGCAACCAGGAGCAGAAGGAGCGCTTCCTGCCCGCCACCGCGAACCTGGATATCTGGTGGTCGCAGGGCTTCAGCGAGCCGAACGCCGGCTCGGACCTCGCCTCGCTCAAGACCACGGCGGTCCGCGACGGTGACACCTTCGTCGTCAACGGCCAGAAGACCTGGACGACGCTGGGACAGTACGGCGACTGGATCTTCTGCCTGGTCCGCACCGACCCCGCAGCCCAGCAGCAGCGCGGCATCTCGTTCCTGCTGGTCGACATGCGCTCGCCGGGGGTCACCGTCCGTCCCATCCAGCTGATCGACGGCGGGTACGAGGTGAACGAGGTCTTCTTCGACGACGTGCAGGTCCCGGCCGAGAACCTCGTCGGCGAACTGAATGCGGGCTGGACCTACGCCAAGTTCCTGCTCGGCAACGAGCGGACCTCCAACGCGCAGATCGGGTTGATCAAGAACCGCATCCTGCGGTTGAAACGGCTCGCCGGCCCCCTGCTGGACGGCGAGCCGCTGCTGCGGGCGCGCCTGACGACGCTCGAGGTGCAGACGGCGGCGCTGGAGATGTCGGTGCTGCGCCTGCTCGCGCGGGAGGCGACGCTGCCGCCGGGCACCCCGGACCCCGACTCGTCGGTGCTCAAGTTGCGCGGCTCGGAACTGCAGCAGCAGGCCAGCGAACTGCTCGTCGACGTGCTCGGCCCGGCGGCGCTGGCATACCGGGAGAGCGGGGACGTCCCCGACGGTTTTCCCCCGCCGCCCGAGGGTGCCGTCGATGCGTTCCCGACGTACTTCAACTGGCGCAAGGCGTCGATCTACGCCGGCTCCAACGAGGTGCAGCGGCAGATCATCTGCAAGGCGATCCTGAAGTTCTGAAGGGGACGGCGACCATGGATCTCGATCTCACGCCCGAGCAGAGGTTGCTCGCCGAGACGCTGGACGACCTGCTGGACAAGCGCTACCCCCCGAACGAGCGGCTGGCGCTGTTGCGCTCGGACGACGGGTGGAGCCGCGCGATGTGGGAGCAGTACGCGGCGCTGGGCCTGCTCGGCCTGCCGTTTGCCGAGGAGCACGGTGGCGCGGGGATGGGCGCGGCGGAACTGCTGGTGGTCGCCGAGTCCTTCGGCAAGGCGCTGGTCCTCGAGCCGTACCTGCCGACCGTGGTGCTGGGCGGCTCGCTGGTGGCCGCGGCCGGGACGCAGGCACAGCAGGCGCAGGTGCTGCCGCGTGTCGCGGACGGGTCGTTGCTGCTGGCCTTCGCCTACGCCGAGCCGTCCTCGCGCTGGGCGCTCGCGGCGAGCGGCACCCGCTACGCGAACGGGCGGATCAGCGGCGCGAAGGTCACCGTCATCGGCGGTGATCGCGCCCACCGCCTCGTCGTCACCGCGGCCGACCCGTCCGGCACGACCGGGCTGTACCTGGTCGACGCGCAGGGCGTACGGCGCGACGGCTACGCGATGCAGGACGGCTTGCGCGGCGCCGACGTGGTGTTCGACGACGCCCCGGCCGAACCGCTGGGCTCCGGCGGGGACGCGCTGCCGGTCGTGCGGCGGGTGCTCGACCTCGCCACCGCCTACCTGTGCGCCGAGGCGGTCGGGGCGATGGAGCGGATGCTCGCGATGACCGTCGAGTACCTCAAGACCCGGGTACAGTTCGGGCACCCGATCGCGGTGTTCCAGGCCCTGCAGCACCGGGCGGCGGACATGTACGTCTCCGTGGAACAGTCCCGCTCGATGGCCCTGCTCGCGCGGCTGGCGCTGGCCCCCGAGCAGGACGACGACGCCCGGCACCTGGCGATCCGGGCCGCGAAGGTGCAGATCGACCTCGCCTCCCGCCACGTGTCGCAGGAGGCGATCCAGCTGCACGGCGGCATCGGCATGACGATGGAGTACCCGGTGGGCCACTACGCCAAGAGGGTCGCCGTCATCGCGAAGACCTTCGCCGACACCGACCTGCTCGTCACCGAACTCGGGGCGGCCGGCGGGCTGACCTGACACACCCGACCCGACTAGCGTGCCGAACCATGCACACGCTGCGCACCCCCGACGAGCGCTTCGCCGACCTGCCGGGCTTCCCCTTCCCACCGCATTACGCGCAGGTCCCGGACCAGACCGGCGGCACGCTGCGCATGGCCTGGGTCGAGGCGGGTCCCGCGGCCGGCGAGCCGGTGCTGCTGCTGCACGGCGAGCCGAGTTGGTCGTACCTGTACCGCACGATGCTGCCGATCCTCGCCGCCGCGGGGCTGCGCGCGATCGCGCCGGACATGGTCGGCTTCGGCCGGTCGGACAAACCGGCCGAGGCGGCGGACCACAGCTACGCCCGTCACGTGGAGTGGATGCGGGCGCTGGCCTTCGACGTGCTGGACCTGCACCGCGTGACCCTGGTGGGGCAGGACTGGGGCGGGCTGATCGGCCTGCGCCTGGTCGCCGAGCACCCGGGCCGGTTCGCCCGGATCGTCGCCGCCAACACCGGCCTGCCCACCGGCGACCACCCGATGCCGGAGGTCTGGCACACGTTCCGGACGGCGGTACGGACGGCGCCCGACCTGGACATCGGGCGGTTCGTCCGGTCCGGCTGCCGGCGCCCGCTGGCCGAGGACGCGAGCGCCGCCTACGACGCGCCGTTCCCCGACGAGACGTACAAGGCCGGGCCCCGCGCCATGCCCGACCTCGTCCCCACCACCCCGGACGACCCGGCGACGCCGGCGAACCGGGCGGCGTGGGCGGTGCTGAGCCGGCTCGAGCTGCCGGCGCTGGTCGCCTTCAGCGACGGCGACCCGATCACGGCCGCGATGGCGCCGATCCTGCGGCGCACCCTGCCCGGGGCGCAGGGACGCGAACACCCGACGATCGCGGACGCGGGTCACTTCCTGCAGGAGGATGCCGGCGAGGACCTGGCGCGGCACGTCGTGAGATTCGTCCAGGGCACGCAGTAACCTTCCGCCCATGCTGCTGTCCGACCGTGACATCCGTGCCGAGGTCGGGGCCGGCCGGCTCGTGCTCGACCCGTGGGAGCCGGACCTGGTCCAGCCCTCCAGCGTCGACGTCCGCCTCGACCGGTACTTCCGGGTCTTCAACAACTCGCAGTACACCCACATCGACCCGGCGCAGCAGCAGGACGAGCTCACCTCGCTGGTCGAGCCCAAGGGGGAGGAGCCGTTCGTGCTGCACCCCGGTGAGTTCGTCCTGGGCTCCACGCTCGAGGTGATCACACTCCCCGACGACCTCGCGGCGCGGCTGGAGGGCAAGTCCAGTCTCGGCCGGCTCGGGCTGCTCACCCACTCGACCGCCGGGTTCATCGACCCGGGCTTCAGCGGGCACATCACGCTGGAGCTGTCCAACGTGGCCAATCTGCCCATCACCTTGTGGCCGGGGATGAAGGTGGGCCAGCTGTGCGTGTTCCGGCTGTCGTCGCCGGCCGAGCACCCGTACGGGTCGGCCGTCTACGGCTCCCGCTACCAGGGGCAGCGCGGCCCCACCCCGAGCCGCTCGTACCAGAACTTCCGGCGCTGGCCGACGACCTGACCGTCGACCGATCCCTGCGGCCGCATACCGGCGGACCCGGGCTGTTGATCACGGACCCGGCGACGTCAGCCCCAGCGCACCCGTACCCCGCGCCAGCGCTGCGCCACCGCCGCGTCGCCCGTGACGACCGCGCGCGACGGCCGGTTCCACAGCCACAGGTACAGCTCGGACGAGGTCCCGCTCACGGTCGCGTCGGCACCGCCGCCGTCGACGCCGGCACCGGACGTCGCTGCCTCGATCCGCTCGCCGCCGAAGGTGACCAGCCACGACGGGCCGTCCTCGGCGTGCAGCGCCAGGCGCCCCGGCGCGGCGATCGCGTTGCTGCGGCGGCGGGCGAATCCCAGCAGCACCTCGGCGATACCGTCCTGCGCGAAGTCGGCGGCGAAGCTCGGAACCGACCCGGCGGCCTGCTCGGCGTCGGCGCGGTGGATCGCGGTCTCGTGCGCCTGCCGCCGGGCCCAGAAGTGCTTCGGCGAATCCGCGGGCAGGAACGCCGCGCAGGCCAGGTCGTCCGGTGCGACACGCAGCACCGCGACCAGGTCCCGGTGCCCGTCGGCGAACCAATCCGGCAACTCGGCGTCGGACGGCCCGTTGCCCACCTCGGCCGCCAGGTCCGTGTCGGTGCCCGCTCGGGCGTTGCGCACCACGTCCGCCGCCCAGCGGTGCACGCCACCGGCGTGGATCACCAGGTCGCGCACGTTCCAGTCCGGGCAGCCCGGCACGAGCGCCTCCCACCCGGCCCGCCGCGCCGCGGTGAGGAGCGCCGGCCCGTCCCCGGACAATGCCTCGACGAGGGCGCCGGCCCTCATGCCAGCGGGTACATCCAGCCGTGGGTGTCGGGCTCCTTGCCGGTCTGCAGGCCGGTGAGGTGCTCGCGCAGTTGCAAGGTGATCGGGCCGGGCTCGCCGTTGCCGACCGTCCAGGAGCCGTGCGCGCTCTTGACCGCGCCGACCGGGGTGATGACGGCGGCGGTACCGCAGGCGAACACCTCGGTGATCTCGCCCGAGGCGTTGCCGGCCTGCCACTCGTCGGTGCTGATCTTGCCCTCCTCGGCGCCGTAACCGAGGTCGGCCGCGAGCGTGAGCAGCGACTTGCGGGTGACGCCGGGCAGCAGCGTGCCGGTCAGCGCGGGCGTGACGACGCGGGCCGAGGGCCCCGAGCCGTACACGAAGCACAGGTTCATCCCGCCCATCTCCTCGACCCAGCGGTGCTCGTGGGCGTCCAGCCACACCACCTGGTCGCACCCCTGCGCGACCGCATCGGCCTGCGCGGCGAACGCGGAGGCGTAGTTGCCGCCGCACTTGGCCTCGCCGGTGCCGCCGGGCGCTGCGCGGGTGTACTCCTGCGAGAGCCACACGGTGACGGGGTGGACGCCGCCGGCGAAGTACGAACCGGCCGGGGAGGCGATCACCAGGTAGGTGTACGACGCGGACGGCCGGTTGACCCCGAGGCCGACCTCGGTCGAGACCATGAACGGCCGCAGGTACAGCGACTCCTCCGCCGCGGTCGGAACCCATGCGCGGTCGACCGACACCAGCGCCCGCAGCGAGGTGAGGAACAGGTCCTCGGGCAGTTCGGCCATGGCCAGGCGCCGGGCCGAGCGGGCGAAGCGCTGGGCGTTCTCCGCGGGGCGGAACGCCTTGATCGACCCGTCCGGCTGCGCGTACGCCTTCAGCCCCTCGAAGATCTCCTGGCCGTAGTGCAGCACCGTCGTCGCCGGGTTCAGCGTGAGGGGGCCGTAGGGCAGCACCCGGACGTCTCCCCACGCCCCGTCGGCGTAGTCGATCCGCACCATGTGGTCGGTGAAGAAGCGGCCGAACCCGGGCGCGGCGAGGATCTGCTCGCGCTCGGCGTCGCTGCGGGGGTGGGGATTGCGCTCGACGCTGAAGGCGGCTGGAGACGTCATGCTCGGATCGTAGTCGCGCGGCCGGGGCGGTTAGTAGGACGTCCGAGTTCCGCCGGAGGCCCGGCGGCGCGTCATGCCGAGGCGATGGCCGAGTCCGCCGTCAGGATCGAGAGGAGCGAGCCGATCTGCTCTCGGCCACCGACGAGC
>SCQZ01000236.1 GCA_004299665.1 Jatrophihabitans sp. | reverse complement strand
TCCTTGTTGCCGGTGGCGGTGACGAAGATGTCCGCCCTGGCGACCACGTCGTCCAACTGGACGACCTCCAGGCCGTCCATCGCCGCCTGCAGCGCGCAGATCGGGTCGACCTCGGTGACGACGACGCGGGCGCCCTGGCCGCGCAGCGACTCTACGCAACCCTTGCCGACGTCCCCGTACCCGCACACCACGGCGAGCTTGCCGGCGATCATCACGTCGGTGCCGCGGTTGATGCCGTCGATGAGCGAGTGGCGGCAGCCGTACTTGTTGTCGAACTTCGACTTGGTCACCGAGTCGTTGACGTTGATCGCCGGGAACAGCAGCGTGCCGTTCTTCTCGAACTCGTAGAGCCGGTGCACCCCGGTGGTCGTCTCCTCGGTCACGCCGATGACGCCCTGGCCGATGCGCGTGTACTTGCCCGGCTGCTCGGCGACCGAGCGGCGCAGCAGGTCGAGGATGACGCCGTACTCCTCGGAGTCGTTCTCGTCGGTCGAGGGGACGGCGCCGGTGGCCTCGAACTCGGTGCCCATGTGGATCAGCAGCGTGGCGTCGCCGCCGTCGTCCACGATCGAGTCCGGGCCGGAGCCGTCGGGCCAGGTGAGCATCTGCTCGGTGCACCACCAGTACTCCGGCAGCGTCTCGCCCTTCCACGCGTACACCGCGACGCCCTGCGGGTCCTCGACCGTCCCGTTCGGGCCGACGACCACGGCCGCGGCCGCGTGGTCCTGGGTGGAGAAGATGTTGCAGCTCACCCAGCGGACGTCGGCGCCGAGCGCGACCAGCGTCTCGATCAGGACCGCGGTCTGGACGGTCATGTGCAGCGAGCCGGCGATCTTCTTGCCGGCCAGCGGCCGGGACGGACCGAACTCGCGCCGCAGCGCCATCAGGCCGGGCATCTCATGCTCGGCCAAGGTGATCTCCTTGCGGCCGAACCCGGCCAGCGACAGATCGGCGACCTTGAAGTCGGTGACGGCTCCGGCGCTGTCGGGGGTGAGGTTCAGGGACACTGCTACTCCTCGGGGATAGGGCTGTTCGTCGGTGGCCAGCCGCCGGTAGAGGCCGGCCTCGGGCGGTGCGGCGGAACGGTGCAACGGTCCGAACCAGTCGTCGACGGCCCGGGCGAGGTGCGGATCGGTGCGCATCCGCAACTCGAACGCGAGGTCGCTGATGGCCAGGCCGTGCTCGTCGAGCAACTCGCGCAGCCGCGCGAGGCGCTCGATGTGCCGCGGGGCGTACTGACGGTGGCCGCCCGGCGTGCGCAGCGGCACGACGAGCCCGGCCTCCTCCAGGTAGCGAAGCATCCGCTGCGACCACAGGGTCGCCTCGGAGGCCTGCCGGATCGTCGACGCCATCGCGGCGAAACTACCGCGATCGTGTGAACTTCGCCTGCTCAGGGTCAGTGGCCGGGCGGCAGACCCGTGGCGGCGAGGTAGCCGGTGCCGGTCCCCCGCACGGTGAACGGCGCGTCACCGGCCGGGACGAAGGCGGCGTGGCCGGGGGCGAGAGTGACGGACGTCGAGCCCCGGGCCACCTCGGCCGTACCGGCGGTGCACAGCACCAGGTGCGGGCCGGCGTCGCCGAGCTCCGGGTCCGGCCCGGCGTCGCCGCGCTCCGCGTCCGGCCCGGCGTCGAGGTCGAGCGCCCGCAGCCGGAAGTCCGGGACGGGGACGACGAACCCCCGCGGCCCCGGCGCCCAGCGCGGTTCGGCCAGTTCGGTGAAGTCGGTGATCCGCAGCAGTTCGGCCACGTCGACGTGCTTGGCGGTCAGCGCGCACCGCAGCACGTTGTCGCTGTTGGCCATGATCTCGACCCCGGTGCCGCGCAGGTACGCGTGCACGTTGCCGGCCGGCAGGTAGATCGCCTCCCCGGGCCGCAGCCGGACGGCGTTGAGCAGCAGGCTCAGGACCACTCCGACGTCACCGGGGAAGTGGGCCCCGATGTGCGACACGGCGGCGGCCGCGGGCGCCCACTCGCCGCCGAGCCGGGGCGCGGCGGCCAGTACGGCGTCCACGACGGCACCGGGATCCTCGGCGGTGAGCAGGTACGTGAAGGCCATGCGCAGCGGCGCCGGCCCCTCGAGCAGTCCCGCGAGCCCGTCCAGCTCCGGCAGCGCCAGGGCCGCGAGCAGCTGGCGCGCCAGCGCGACCGGACGAAAGCCGCACAGTGCGTCGAACTCGGTCAGGGCGACCAGCAACTCGGGCTTGTGGTTGCGGTCGCGGTAGTTGCGCTGCGGCGCGGTGAGCGCGATCCCGGCCGCGTCCTCGGCGGCCCAGCCCCGCTCGGCCTGCTCCCGGGTGGGGTGCACCTGGATCGACAGCGGCGCGTCCGCGGCGAGGATCTTGACCAGGAAGGGCAGCCGCGGCCCGAGCGCCTGCACCGTTGCCGGCCCGAGCATCCCGACCGGGTCGGCGGCGACCATCGCCTCCAGGGTCGTGCCGTGGTCGGGGCAGTAGGACGGGTCGTCCGGGTGCGCACCGAACCACAGCTCGGCGATGCGCGTGCCGTCCACCGGTCGACCGAGCATCCGCTGCACCGCGGTCGTCGATCCCCACGCGTAGTCCCGCACCGCACCGGACAGCGGGACGACGGCGGGTCCGGTCACGCCGGAAGCGTACGGCGTGCGATCCAGGTCCGGTTCGAGGTAGATCACGCGGGCCGTCGGCACCGCCGCCCGCACCCGCGCCTCGGCGGCGTCGATCGCGGCGGCGACCTGGCGCAGGTGCGCCCCCGGGGCGAGCGCGATCTTGGCGCCCACCAGCAGTTCCTCGGGACCGAGGTGCATCGTGCGCAGGTGGATGACACGCTCGATCCCGCCGCCGCGCAGGGCGGCGGCGATCGCGGCGACCTGGGACGGTGCGGCCGACTCGCCCAGCAGCAGCGACTTGGTCTCTACGACCAGGACCAGCGCGACGGTGATCAGTAGCGCACCGATCGCGCAGGTCCCGATCCCGTCCCACACCGGGTCGCCGGTGAGCGCGCTGAGCCCCACCCCGAGCAGCGCGAACGCCAGGCCGATGAGCGCGGCGAGATCCTCCAGCAGCACGACGGGCAGCTCCGGGTTCTTCGCGTGGCGCACGAACGCGACCCAGCC
>SCQZ01000235.1 GCA_004299665.1 Jatrophihabitans sp. | reverse complement strand
GTCGCCGTGCGCGCCGCGTTCAAGGCGACCTCGGTCTTGCCGTAGCCGACGTCCCCGCAGATGATCCGGTCCATCGGCAGCGGCTTCTCCATGTCCGCCTTGACCTCGTCGATGGCTGCCAGCTGGTCGGGCGTCTCGACGTACGGGAAGGCGTCCTCGAGCTCGCGCTGCCAGGGCGTGTCGGGCCCGAACGCGAACCCCCTGGTCGCCATCCGCGCGCTGTACAGCCGGATCAGCTCGGCGGCGATCTCCTTGACGGCCTTGCGGGCACGGCCCTTCGTCTTCGCCCAGTCCGCGCCGCCGAGCCGGTGCAGCGACGGCTGCTCGCCCCCGACGTACCGCGTGACCTGGTCCAGCGAGTCGGTCGGCACGAACAGCCGGTCGCCGGGCTGGCCCTTCCTGGCCGGCGCGTACTCGATGATCAGGTACTCGCGCTCGCCGCCGTTGACCGTGCGGCGGACCATCTCCAGGTAGCGCCCCACCCCGTGCTGCTCGTGCACGACGTAGTCGCCGGGTTGCAGCTGGATCGGGTCGATCGCGTTGCGGCGTCGCGAGGGCATGCGCCCGCTGTCGCGCGTGAGCGAGCCGCGCTGGCCGGTGAGGTCGGCCTCGGTGAGGACCGCGACACGCAACTCGTCGTCCACCCACCCCGATTCCAGGCTGCCGGTGGTCACCTCCACGACGGACGGCACCGCCGCGACCTGCGCGACGAGGCGGGCCGCGACCTGCGCGTCCCCGAGCCGCTGCACGGCGCGCTGCGCGGAGCCGTGGCCGGCGAAGACCAGCGCGACCCGCCACCCGTCGCGCGTCCACCGGGCGAGGTCCGCCAGGGCCGCGTCGGTGTCGCCGCGGTAGGTGGGAGCGACGTGCACCCCGGCGACGGTCGCGCCCTCCTCGGTCAGCTGGCTCAGCCCCCACCACGGAATTCCCAGCGCGCGGGCCTCCGAGGCCAGCTCGTCCAGGCCGCGCAGCGAGGCGGCGGCCAGGTCGATCGGCACCTGCCCCCCCGAGGCCGCGGCCGCCCACGAGGCCTCCAGGAACTCCTGCGAGGTACGCACGAGCTCGCCGGCACGGGTGCGGACCCGCTGCGGGTCGCAGATCGCCACCTGCGATCCGGCCGGCAGGTCGTGCAGCACGGTGCGCAGCCCTGCCCCGCCGACGAGCACGGGCGCGAGCGCCTCCATGCCCTCCACGGCCTCGCCGCGGCTGATCGGGTCGAGCATCTCGGCGAGTTCGGGGTGCTGCGCCAGCAGCTCGGCGGCCCGCGCCCGGACGTCGTCGGTCAGCGGCAGCTCGCGGCACGGCGGCGCCCACAGGCCGTGCTCGCACACCTCGAGGGAGCGCTGGTCGACGACCTTGAAGTACCGCACCTCCTCCACCTCGTCGCCCCAGAACTCGACCCGCAGCGGGTGCTCCTCGGTGGGCGGGAAGACGTCCAGGATGCCGCCGCGGACCGCGAAGTCGCCGCGCTTCTCGACCAGGTCGTTGCGGGTGTACCCGGCATGGACCAGGGCGGTGACGATGTCGGTCAGCTCGCAGCCGGTGTCGCCCGCGCGCAGCTGGATCGGGACCAGCTCGCCGAGCCCGGGCACCTGGGGCTGCAGGAACGCCCGGACCGGTGCGACGACGACCGACAGCGGCCCGGTCGCCGCGGCGGCATCGCCGGCGCCGTCGGGGCTCCCTGCGTGGCCCGTCTCCGGGTGCGCCAGCCGGCGCAGCACGGCCATGCGTTGCCCCACGGTGTCGGCGCGCGGCGAGAGCCGCTCGTGCGGCAGCGTCTCCCAGCCGGGGTACAGCGCGACCGCGTCCGCCGGGAGCAGCGCGCCGACCGCCGCGACGAGGTCCTCGGCCTCGCGGCCGGAGCCGGTGACGGCCAGCACCGGGCCCTTCGACACCCGGGCCAGTTCCGCGAGCGCGAAGGGCGTGAACGAGGCGGGGGCGCTGATCGTGCGCTCGCCGCCCGTCCCACCGTGCTCGCGGATGGCGGCCAGCGCCGGGTCGGCGGCCAGCGCGTCGAGGACGGCCGTCAGCCTCACTGCATCATCCCTTCACCGCGGCGCCGCCCTGCGGGCAGCACAGCTGTCCCCGCACCGCGGATGGGGAGGGGTGTCCCCACGGTACGCCCGCGGCCGGACGCACCTCGGGGGCGCCGCGGTCGCGGCGCCCCCGAGGGCGGTCTCTACCGGTCCGGGCTCAGTGCGTCCGGCGGTGGCGGCGCAGGCTGCCGGCGAGGGCCAGCAGCAGCCCCAGCCCGATCAGCCCGATGCCCCAGCCGATCTCCTTGCCCAGCGGGCCGGCACCGGTGCGCGCGAGCGGGAC
>SCQZ01000024.1 GCA_004299665.1 Jatrophihabitans sp. | reverse complement strand
ACGTCGGCCGCACCCTGCCGCTCGCCGGGGGGAAAGCCGCCGGAGTAGTCGAAGGTCGTGCGGCTGAGCAGGCCCAGCAGCGCCGTCGGGGTGACACCCTCGCCGCCTCCTGCGCCGGGCGCCCCCTCGCCGGCGGACGGGTCCCCGGCCACCGGGACGTACAGCGGCAGCACCGCCTGGCCGTCCGCGCCGCCGAAGACCTGCTGGCACGCCGACACCGCCGCCGTGAAGTTCGCCCGGGGCGCGTCCAGGCGGGTGATCACCACCGCGCGGGGCGTCCCGAGCGCCGCGCACTCCTCCCAGAGCGACACCGTGATCGGGTCGATCGCGTCGGCCGCCGAGACGACGAACAGGGCGGCGTCGGCCGCGCGCAGCCCGGCTCGCAACTCGCCGGTGAAATCCGGGTACCCGGGCGTGTCGAGCAGGTTGACGACGACGCCGTCCCAGCGCAGCGGGCACACCGACAGCGCGACCGAGCGCTGCTGCGACACCTCGACCGGGTCGGCGTCGCTGACGGTGGTGCCCTCGGCGACGGTCCCGGCGCGCGAGATCGTGCCGGTGGCCGCCAGCAGGGCCTCCACCAGCGTCGTCTTCCCGCCGCCGGAGTGGCCGACCAGCGCGACGTTGCGGATCTTCTCGGGTCGGTCCGCCATGTCGAACGAGGTGGTCGCGGTCCGCGGGGCGGCCTTCTTCGTCGACATCGACACTGCCTCCTGCACACGCATCGTCGGTTCGAGAGCCTCTTCGGGCATTCGACACCCGATCGCGCCCGCGGACAAGCGAGTCGGCCGGGCCCGCGGGTCCGGCGGCTATCGTGTGAGGACCGCCGGGCTGGCAGCAGCCCGTCCGCCGCGACCGAGAACGGACCAGTCCTTCGCGTGTTCACCGCCTTCTTCCGTGCCCTGTTCGTCAGATGGCTCAATCCCTTGGGCACCTGGCTGGCACGCGTCGGTGTGACGCCCAACATGATCACGCTCGTCGGCACCGCCGGGACCGTCGCGTGCGCGCTGGTCTTCTTCCCCCGCGGCATGTGGATGACCGGTGCCCTCACGATCTGGGCCTTCGCGATGTTCGACGCGCTGGACGGACTGGTGGCGCGTGTCGGCGGCCGCACGTCCGCGTTCGGCGGCGTGCTGGACTCGACCTGCGACCGCTTCGCCGACGCCGCCGTGTTCGGCGCGCTGAGCTGGTACTTCGCCCGCCACGGCCAACAGTGGCTGCTGCTCGCCGGGCTGCTGTGCTTGGTGCTGGGCTCGGTCACGTCCTACATCCGGGCCCGGGCGGAGAGCGCCGGGATGCAGGCGAAGGTCGGCGTCGCCGAGCGCACCGACCGGCTGATCATCGTCCTGGTCGGCACCGGCCTCACCGGCTCCCCGTTCCACTGGCCGTACCTGCAGGCGATCGCGCTGTGGCTGCTCGTGGGGTTGTCCGCGATCACCGTGGCCCAGCGCCTGGCGACCGTGTACCGGCAGTCCCGCCGGCTGGAGGAGGTCGGCTGATGCCGGGCCTCGTCCACCCCCGGATGGCCGGGCGCCTCGGCGGGCGGCTGACCGATCTGGGCTACGCCGCCGGTTGGGGCGCGGTGAAGTCGCTGCCCCAGGGCCTGGCCGAACGCGGCTTCCGCGCGGCGGCCGACGCGGCGACCGTGCGCAACGGGGCCGGTTCCCGGCAGCTGCGCAGGAATCTGCGCCGGGTCGTGGGGCCGGGCGTGTCGGAGTTGCGGATGGACGCGCTCGTGGGCGAGGCGCTGCGGTCCTACGCGCGCTACTGGATGGAGACGTTCCGGCTGCCGCGCATGCCGGTGGCCGAGGTCGCGGCGCGGGCCGGCGCCGGGACGCTGGGGAAGGAGCACCTCGACGCCGCGCTCGCGGCGGGCAGGGGTGCCGTCGTCGCCCTGCCGCACCAGGGGAACTGGGACGTGGCCGGGATCTGGCTGGTCGCGCACAGCGGGCCGTTCGTGACCGTCGCGGAGCGGCTGCGCCCGGCGTCGCTGTTCGACCGGTTCGTCGCCCTCCGCGAGAGTCTCGGCTTCGAGGTGCTGCCGCTGAGCGGCGCCGACCCGTCGCCGACGGCGGTGCTCACCGAACGGCTGCGGCAGAACAAGGTCGCCTGCCTCCTCGCGGACCGCGACCTGTCCCGCACCGGTGTCGACGTGCAGTTCTTCGGCGACACGGCGCGGATGCCGGGCGGCCCCGCGCTGCTGGCGGCCACGACGGGGGCGCCGCTGCTGCCGGTGAGCCTCTGGTTCACCCCCGACGGCGGCTGGGGCCAGCGGATCTGCCCGCCGCTGGAGCTTCCCGGGGAACGCCTGCGCGACCGGGTCCGGCAGGGGACGCAACTGCTCGCCGACGCGTTCGCGCGCGGCATCGCCGAGCACCCGGCCGACTGGCACATGCTGCAGCGCCTGTGGCTCGCCGACCTGCCCGCCGGTCGGGACGGCTGACGTGCGCGTCGGAATCGTCTGCCCCTACAGCTGGGACATCCCCGGCGGTGTCCAGGCGCACGTGCGCGACCTCGCCGAGAAGCTCATCGACCTGGGGCACGCCGTGTCCGTCCTCGCGCCCGGCGACGACGACGTGGCCGGCCTGCCGCCGTACGTCGTCATCGCCGGCCGTGCGGTGCCGATCCCCTACAACGGATCGGTGGCGCGGCTGCAGTTCGGCGTCGTCTCCGCCGCGCGGGTGCGCCGGTGGCTGCGTGACGGCGCGTTCGACGTGGTGCACGTCCACGAGCCCGCGCCGCCGAGCCTGTCGCTGCTGACCTGCATGATCCACGACGGCCCGCTGGTCGCGACCTTCCACGCGGCGACGGTGCGTTCGCGCTTCCTGTCGATGTTCGACACCGTGCTGCAGCCGTTCCTGGAGAAGCTCTCGGGCCGCATCGCGGTCTCGCCCGCCGCCCGTCAGGTGATCGTCGAGCATCTGGGCGCGGACGCGGTCGTGATCCCGAACGGCGTGGCCGTGCGGCACTTCGCCGAGGCGCAGCCGTTCCCCGGCTACCCGAACGGCCGGACGGTCGGCTTCGTCGGCCGCTACGACGAGCCCCGCAAGGGGATGGACGTGCTGCTGGGGGCACTCGCGGTGCTGGCCCCGTCCCGCCCGGGCCTGCGGCTGCTCGTCGCCGGCCGCGGTGAGGCCGAGCAGTTCCGGGCCCGGCTGCCGTCGGACCTGGTCGGCCGCGTGGAACTGCTCGGGCAGGTGAGTGAGGCCGACAAGGCGTCCCTGCTGCGCAGCGTGGACCTCTACTGCGCGCCCAACACCGGGCAGGAGAGTTTCGGGATCATCTTGCTGGAGGCGATGGCCGCGCGGACGGCGGTGGTCGCCAGCGACATCGACGCCTTCCGGCGGGTGCTCGCCGGCGGTCGCGCGGGGGCGCTGTTCCGCGCCGGGGACGCCCAGCACCTGGCCGGGACCATCGCCGGGCTGCTCGACGACCCCGCCCTGCGGCTGCGGCTGGTGGCCGAGGGCGAGGTCGCGGTCGCTCCGTACGACTGGGACGTGATCGCCCGCGAGGTGCTGCGCGTCTATGAACTGGCGATAGCCGGGGCGGGAATCGTGCCGCGCTGACCGGTCCCGCGCGGTCGGGCACGTAGAGTCGCAAGCCGTGCTGTCCGCGGGTTGGCTGGTGTTGGCCGTCGTCGTCGCGGTGCTGCTGTCCATGTGGGTCACCTTCACGCTGACCCGCCTGGACCGGCTGCACGCGCGCGTGGACGCTGCCTGGGCGGCGCTCGATGCCCAACTGGTGCGCCGGGCCGCCGCGCTGCAGCACGCCGCGGAGTCCCCGGCGAGCGGCCTGGCGGACGCGGGCCGCGGGCCCTGCGAGGACGCGGCGCGCGCGGCGCTGGCCGCCCAGGGCGATCAGGACCGGCAGGACGCCGAGAACGCGGTCGGGCGGATGATCGCCGGGCTGGCCGGGTCCGCGGCCGAACTGCCCCCGGCGGCGCAGGACGAGTTGCGGGAGGGCAGCGCCCGCGTCCAGGTGGCGCGGCGGTTCTACAACGACGCGGTGCGCGACACCCGGGCGCTGCGGGCGCGCCGGATGCCGCGCCTGCTGCACCTGGCGGGGCACCGCGAGCTGCCCCGCTTCTTCGACATCGACGACAGCGTGGCATTTGCGCCCGTACCGACGAAGGAAGGCTCATGATCTCCAGGTCCCGTTCTCTCGCGGCGTGCGTCGCGGTCACCGCGGCGGTCACGCTGGCGGGCTGTGGCGGCTCCGGCCCCGCCAAGCACACCTCCGCGCCGTCGCCGACCCGCTCCAGCACGCCGGTCCCGACGCCCACCCCCACGCCGACGCCGACCCCGACACCCGCGCCTGTCAATCCGTTGACGGGCCTGGCACCCTCCTCGAACGGCGTCGTCGCCGTCAAGATCGACGACACCGCCAACGGCCGGCCGCCGGTCAATCTCGCGGCCGCGGACATCGTCTTCATCGAACAGGTGGAGGGTGGCCTGACGCGGCTCATGGCCGTGTACAACAGCACGTTGCCCGTCGTCGAGCCGGTCCGCAGTACTCGGGCGAACGACCCGGAGTTGGCGCTGCAGTTCGGCGCCATCGGCTATGTCGCCTCCGGTGGCGCACCGAATCCGCTCCAGGTGCTGCACCGGTCGCCGTTGCTCACCTCGATCAACGACGCCGGCGGGCCCGGGTTCTCCCGCGACCCGAACCGGCGGGCCCCGTACAACCTGGTCGCCAATCTCGGCCAGATCGCCGCAGCCCTGCACCCGCCGCAGGCCAAGAGCATCGGGCTGGTCTGGTCGAGTGACACGGCTGCATTGGCAAGCCTGCCCGCCGGGACGCAGATCCGCACGATCGTCGGTGGCACGCCCATCGCGTTCAACTGGGACCCCTCCAGTGGTCGCTACGCTCGGCTGGTGGGCGGGGTCCCCGAGCGTCAGTCCGACGGCACGCCGATCACGACGCCGAACGTCATCGTCCAGTTCTGCCCGGTCACGCCGTACCCGCAGGACGTCGACGTGATGGGGAACGTGTCGATGTTCACGCAGACGACGGGCAGTGGCCGGGCGGTGGTGTTCCGCGACGGTCATGCGATCGCGGGCACCTGGCAGCGACCGGCGGTTGCGTGAAC
>SCQZ01000234.1 GCA_004299665.1 Jatrophihabitans sp. | reverse complement strand
AGCATCGGCCAGTACTGCTTCTCGATCGACTGCGAGGGACACGTCGCCGACGAGCGGGTCGGTGACGCCCTGGCGGCGCTGCACCGCGTGTGCGCGGACGTCCGCTACCTGGGCTCGTACGCCCGCCGCGACGGCGTCCTCGGGCCGGTGCCCCCCGGACGCGCGGACACCGACTTCGCCGGCGCACGCGCCTGGCTGGCGCGGGTCCGCCGGGACGGCGCCTGACCGGCTACCGCACCGCGTCGGGCACGGGCGGCGACATCACAGGTACAGGCCGGTGTTGGCGTCGTTGCGCTCCGCGGCGACCGCGTGCACGTCCCGTTCCCGCAGCAGCAGGTACTGCTCGCCGGCCAGTTCCACCTCGTGACGGTCGTCGGGGCTGAACAGCACCCGGTCCCCGACCTGCACGGTCCGCACGTGGTTGCCGACGGCGAGCACCTCGGCCCAGGACAGCCGCTTGGCCACCTGGGCCGTCGCCGGGATGAGGATTCCGCCGGACGAGCGCCGCTCGCCCTCCTCCGCGGACTCCTTCACCAGGATGCGGTCGTGCAACATCTTGATGGGCAACCGATCGCTCACGGCATCCAAGGTTAGAGGCCCGCCTCCCGACCTGCCGATCCGGTCGCGCGGGCGACTATCGTGCGCCCATGACCGCCACCGCGAGCGCTGCGCCGGCACCGGCGCTCGTCGAGGCGCTGGCCGCCGCCGTCGCGCGGCGCGGGGACCCCTGGCCCGCGGCGCAGCGTGCCGCGAGCGCGCTGGAGGTCGTCCGCAGTGACGCCGGCGCCGCACCGGGCGGTGGACGCAGGCGCGGGCAGGCCGACGCGGCCGCGGCCTTCGCCGGCACCGCCGTCCGGGAGGTGGCCGACCGCTTCGACCTCGACGAGGCCGAGTGCCGGCTGCTGGCCGTCGCGGCGGCCGCCGAGCACACCGGGGCGCTGCACCTGCTGATCGGCCTGCTGGCCGGCGACGACGGACCCGGACGGCCGACGGTCGCCCTGGCCCTCGAACTGGCCGGCCTGCCCGCGGACGCCGCCTCGGCGGTGCGGTACGCCGGCCCGCTCGCGCCGATGACGCGCACCCGCCTCGTGCGGTGCTCCGGCAGCGACGTGCTGCTCTCGCGGCGCCTCGTGCTCCCGGACCGGGTCGCCGCCCAGTTCGCCGGACACGACCTGCCCGCGCCCGAACTCATCGCGCTGCTGTGCGAGCCGGTCCCCGTCGACGTCGAGGGCGTCGGCACGGCGGTCGCCGCGCTCGAGGCGGGCACGCCGTTGATCTGGGTCCACGGCCCGGCCGGCTCCGCGGGCGGCGCGCTCGCGGCCGCCGCGTGCCGCCGGCTGGACGTGCCGTGCCTGATCGCGGACCTGCGGCGGGTGCCGAGGGGGGAGCCGGTCGAACCGGCCGCGTCGGCGTTGCTGCTCGAGTGCGGGCTCACCGGCGCGGTGGCGATCCTCGCCGGCGCCGAACGCGTGCCGGTGGCGACCTACGAGCAGGCGGTCACACCGGTCATCGCGGTCAGCAGCGAACCGTGGCAGGCGTCCTGGTCGGCCGTGCTGCCCACGACGATCGCGGCACCGCGGCTGTCGATGGCCGAGCGCGCCACACTGTGGTGGCCGCTGCTCGGGGGCCGGCCCGCCGACCGCGAGATCAGCGCGCTGCGGCTCGGCCCCGAGCAGATCGTCGCGGTCGGCCGTCACGCCCGCGCCACCGCCAAGCTGCTCGGCGAGGACACCGTCGACCTGCACCGCGTGCAGGCCTCGGCGCGCATGCTCGGCCGCGGTCACTCGGTGCGCAACGACCCCGACGGAAGTGTCTCGCTGGAGGACATCGTCCTGCCGCGGCACGCGCTCGGCGAGCTACGGCGGCTGCTGGACTGGGCCCGCTACCGCGACGAGGTCGTGGCCATGGGCTCGCTGCACGGCAAGGGCGGCAAGGGCACCGGTATCTGCGCGCTGTTCTCCGGCCCGCCCGGCACCGGCAAGACGCTCGCCGCCCACGTGATCGCCGACTCGCTGGCGATGGACCTGTTCCAGGTCGAGCTCTCCAGCGTCGTCGACAAGTACATCGGCGAGACGGAGAAGAACCTCGAGACCGTCTTCACCGACGCCGAGTCCATGAACGCGGTGCTGTTCTTCGACGAGGCCGACGCGCTGTTCGGCTCCCGTTCGGAGGTCAAGGACGCCCGCGACCGGTACGCCAACCAGGAGATCGCCTACCTGCTGCAGCGGATGGAGCAGTTCGACGGCATCACGGTCCTGGCGAGCAACCTGCGCGGCAACATCGACCCCGCGTTCGCCCGTCGGCTGCACTTCATCATCAGCTTCCCGGAGCCGGACGAGCCGACCCGGGCGCGGCTGTGGGAGCACCACCTCGCCGCGCTCGGTGGCACCGACGACGCCGACCCGATCGACGTCGCGCACCTCGCACACACCGCGGAACTGTCCGGCGGCGACATCCGCAACATCGTCCTGTCCGCGACGTACGCCGCGATCGCGGCGGGCGAATCCGTCGGTATGCGGCATATCGGTGCAGCCGTCCGGCGCGAATACATCAAGCTGGGCAAACGCGTACCCGCTGATTCTTGACCTTGATCTCACCGCCGGGGGACGATTTCGCCGACGGATCGCGCACCGCGGTCACAGGACAGGACGGCACGAGATCATGGGCTCGCAGTTGCGCCGGAACATGTCCGTCCAGCAGGACGGCGCCTCCACGGACACACCCGCGCCGGAGTTCGAGCAACCGGCCCCGGTGCAGGCCGTCCCCGTCGGCGCGCTGGTCGTCGGCTCCGCGGCGGACCCGGCCGAGGCGGCCGCGGACCGGATGGCGGACTCGGCCCTGGGCCGGCTGCAGCGCCTGATCGCCGGCTCCGGCGACGAGCCCGCCCATCAGCACGGGCCGGGATGCAGCCACGTCGCGCGCAGCACGGCGCCGCCGTCCACCGCTGCGGCCGTCGGCTTCGAGGGCGGCGCGCTCGACAGCGCGACCAGCGAGCGCATCGCCTCCCGGCGGGGGGCCGGTGCCACCCTGCCCGACGACGTGCGCCGCCGCATGGAGTCCGGCTTCGGTCGCAGCTTCGGTGGCGTCCGCGTCCACACCGACGCGGTCGCCGCGGACCTGAACGCGTCCGTGTCCGCGCACGCCTTCACCACGGGCAAGGACATCTTCTTCGGCCGCGGCGCCTACGCCCCGGACACCCCCGAGGGTGAGCGGGTGCTCGCGCACGAGCTCGCACACACCACGCAGGACGGCGGGGTGCACCGGCTGTTCGGCCTCGGCAAGACCCTCACCCCGGAGGAGCAGCAGAAGAAGGACGAGGAGAAGGCCGCCAAGAAGAAGGCCAAGCAGGACGCCGAGCGCGAACTGAAGGAGAAGAAGAAGGTCGCCTCGGCCGCCGAGAAGCTCGAGAAGAGCGAGAAGGTCGACCTGAGCAAGCAGCGCAAGGAGGGCGACGCCGAGCGGGCGAAGATCGCCGAGCGGGTCGGCCAGGAATCCACCCACGCCGACTCGGGCGGGACGCTCAAGGCGCTGCACGGCCAGTTCGCCGCCCGGCTGGTCATGGAGTCCGAACTCGCGGCGGACCTGGTGAAGAACGGCGCCACCGAGGAGGAGGCGTACGAGCAGGCCTACCGGCAGACCTGGCGCGACAACTGCCCCGCCGAACTGGTCGCGCTGCGCCCGCCGCGCGAGACGGCGGCCGAGCGTCTCGCCTCCGCGGTGCGCGAGGCACGGCTGGAGGCGAGTCTGGAGGACCAGCAGGTCGAGCGCGGCAAGCTCGGAACGATGCTCTCCAAGAAGGTGGAGGAGGTGTACGAGGCCTGGGAGCTCGAGACGCTGCGGCTGCGCAAGGAGTTCCCGAAGATGGACGCCCGCGAGGCCGACTACCAGGCGGGCCGGACGGTCTGGTCGCAGGCGACCGAGGAGATCCGCAAGAAGCGCCCCACCGACCCGGTGCTCGAGCGCAAGGCCCGCACCGAGGCCCACCTGCGGCTCACCGTCGGCAAGCGGCTGCCCCCGCCGGAGAAGGACGCCGTCGGCGACGCCCTGGACACGACCAGCACCATCGCGGGCTACACCAAGACAGGGCTGACCGCGACCACCACCATCCCGGAGAAGATCCTCGGCAAGATCGGCAAGGACAAGGACAAGGCGCTGCGGGGGCCCAGCGACTCCCCGTCCGAGACCCTGGGGGAGAAGCTGACCGGCTCCTTCGGGACGGCCAACTACCAACTCCGCACGGGCCAGCGGAGCCTGAGCACCCCCAACCCGATCAGCAACGAGGCCAAGGCCAGCGAGGGCATGGGCATCGTCACCGGCATCATCAACGACCTGTTCTCCTCCGTCACCGGCGTCATGAAGATCGTCAAATCGGTCGGGGAGATGCGCGAGGAGGGCGTCAACGCCCGCCGCGCGCTCACCCTGACCAAGGCCTGCAGCGACGGCGCCAGCACCGGCGTCAGCCTCGCCAAGGACGCGGCGAACCTGGCCAAGCTCATCAACGACAACGTCGCCGCCGGCGTCAACTCGGTGGTCCCCGGACTGTCGATCGCGACCAGCGCGCTGTCGATGATCTCCAACGCAACCGTCGTCGCCGACACCGGGATGCGCGTCAGCGACAACCGGGAGCGGCTGCTCGAGGCACGCAGCCGCACACCGGGGGCCAAGAAGGTCGACGTGATGGTCTGGCCGCTGCTGCACGTCGAGTCGACCCTCGCCAAGACGCTCGAGAAGAACATCTGGGCCACCGTGCTGTCGGTCAGCAACTTCGCCGCCTCGATCGCCGAGGTCGCCTCCGCCGGCGGCTACGGGATCCCGGCCGCGTACAAGGCGGCGACCGCGCTGCTGGACCAGTTGCACAGCGTCGGCCACATGATCGCGGACCAGGTGATCGCCAAGCTCGGCAAGGACGCCCGCGAGGATGCGGTCACCCGTCTGGAGGGGACGGCGGAGACCCAGCTGCAGCGCGACCCGGCCATGGTCGTGGACGGCATCATCGTTCGGGCCCGCAAGAACAAGGACGCGGTGGCGATCAAGTTCCTCGAGAGCTACGGCATCGACGTGCAGACAAAGCACAAGGACACCGGGATGGGGGAGATCCGCACCACGGTGCTCGGTGCCCTCGGCGAGGACGCCGACCCCAAGTACATCTGGGAGTCGTACTACGAGAAGTTCAAGGGCTTCATCGACAAGGTCAAGGGCGTCGGGACCAAGTGGGCCGAGACCGGTGAGCTGGCGCAGGACCGCAACAAGCTCGAGGGCGCGCAGAGCAAGAACCGCGGCGTGGGGTGGCGGCTGAAGATGCTGCTGTTCCAGAAGGAGGCCAAGTTCACCCGGTCGAAGAACAAGACGCTGGCGCAGAAGGAGAGCCAGGGCGACATCGAGGTGCGCATCGGCAAGGTGGTGCTGCTCAAGAACGCCAGCAAGTCCGAGGAGGAGCAGTTCCTCACCGACTTCGAGCAGTTGCCGGACCAGGCGCTGCGCGACGCCATCAACGACAAGGCCACCAGCGAGGAGTGGCGCGTCGCGCTGATCCAGATCATGGGCGACCGGCTGCTGGAGAAGCAGGGCAAGGGCAGCCCGTGACCGACGGCCCGTCGCTGCTGGCACGCACGGTCCAGGCATTGCAGGACAGCGGGCGGCTGGTGCGGACCGACTGGGAGACCGAGACCTTCGACGTGCTGCCCGAGCAGGACGGCGGCGAGCCGACCGCAGGGGTCGTCCTGTCGGCGACGAACTCGGTGGTCTTCTACGCGGTCTGGCCCGACACGGTGCCGCCCCCGCGCCGCGAGGCGGTGGCCGCGTACACGGTCCGGGCCAACACCGGCCTGGCCACGTCCGCGTTCGAGTTCGGCCCCGCCACCGGGATCTTGTCGGTGCGCGCCGGCATCGAGTTCGGCGACCTCGCCGAGACGATCGACGGCGCGGTGCTGCAGGCACTGCTCGTCGCCACGCTGGACGAGGTGGAGCACGTCGCGGAGGAGCACCGTACCGAGGTTGCCGCGCTACTCGGGGCGGACCTGCCGTAGCACCCGGCGGGGGCGCCTTCCGCTGCCCGGCGCCGGATGCGACCATGAAGCGACCCGGCACAGCCCCCGGAGGCAGGCATGTTCATCAAGGTCGTCGACGACGCTCTCGAGCGGATGCTGCGCGCCGAGCTGCCGCTGCCCGAGGAGATCGGCGACGTCACCTTCGACGCGCCCACCAGCAACTGGTCGGCCCAACTGTCGCGGGTGACGGTCAACCTGTTCCTGTACGACGTGGACCGCAGCGCCCACGCGAGCCGCTCCCCGCAGCGCCGTACGAACCCCGACGGCGTCGCCGAGCGCCGGCCCGCCCTGCCGATGGTGGAACTGTCCTACCTGGTCAGCTGCTGGGCCGGCACGTCCCGCGACGAGCACCAACTGCTCGGAGACGTGGTCAGCCGGATCGCCGGGCTGGACGTGCTGCCCGAGCGGTACTTCAACGGCACGGCCCCCGGCTCGAGCACGATCATCACCTTCGGCACCGACACGGCCAACAAGGCGCGCGAGATCTGGAGCTCGCTCGGCGGCCAGCTCAAGGCCTCGTTCACGCTGCAGGTGTCCGTGGCCGCGGACACCTTCGGCTGGGGACCGGAGGCGCCGGCCGTGCAGCGGGTGCAGACCCTCACCCGTCCCATGCCGATGCGGCCGCTGTCGCGCAGCCAGCTCGTCAAGGACGGGCGCACCGTCGAGGCCGGCGGGCACGTGTTGAGGAAGTAACTCCTGTCCGTCCGCCCCGCCCTCTGGACAGCGCGCGCGCGAGGGTCGATCATGGTCAGACCGCGCTGACGCGCGGCCTCCGCCCGCGCTGTTGCCGCGACCGACGGAGTAGTCCGGGAGAAGTTCGAGTGCAGGTGACGCTCCGGCGCCATGACGCTCCCGGAGCCGATACGTCGCTGTCCGGTTTATCCGTTATCGCATCTTCGCGCGGCTGAGCGATGCGCATCGCGACCGACACCTACCACCTGACGGCCGAACCCGGCGGGACGGCTTCGCTCGTCGTCGACGTCGTCAACACCGGCGAGGTCATCGACGGCGTCAGCGCGCACATCCTCGGCGTGCCCGACGAGTGGGTCAGCAGCCGGCCCGCGCTGCTGCCGCTGTTCCCGGACGCGGGTGGCCAGGTCACCTTGTCGGTCGCGGTACCGCCGACCCTGCCCGCGGGGTTACACGCGCTGACCGTCGAGGTCGTGTCCCACGGTGCCCGGCTGCCGTCCCAGTACCTCGACCTGGACCTCGACGTCGCCCCGCACCCCGGTTTCACCCTCGCGG
>SCQZ01000233.1 GCA_004299665.1 Jatrophihabitans sp. | reverse complement strand
TCCGCGACCGAGGCGGCCCCGCCCCAGCCCTGGGACGGCCGCTGCTGCAGCACCCCCACCGAGTCGCGATCGCCCGCGCCGGGCGCCAGGTTCGTCAGCTTGCTCTCCTGCAATCCGGCCGCGAGGACCAGCACCGCAGCGTGATCACCGACGCCGCTGCCCGGGTGGGCGAGCCCGTACCGGGTGACGGCGGCCACCATCGTCGCGGCGACCGAGGCCTGCGACGGAACCAGGTCGTAGCGCCCGGAGGTGTCGGAGAACGTGCAGGTGTCCGAGGCCAGCGCGCGCTTCGCGGTGTGCCACAGGGCCCGCACGCCGAAGAACCCGCCGACGGCCACCACGACGACGGCGGCGACGAGGAGCCATCGGCGGGATCGGCAGGCCACCACGTCAGGAGTTCGCGTGCAGCGCTTCGTTCAGCGCGACGCCGGCCCCGGTGCGGGTCCGGGCCTCGAGCGCTCCGGTCACGCTGTTGCGCCAGAACTGCAGGCCGTCCCGGCCGGACAGTTCCGCGGCCTTCACCACCTGCCCGCCCGCGAGGGTGATCTTGGAGCCGGCCGTGATGTACGTGCCGGCCTCGACCACGCAGTCGTCGCCCAGGGAGATGCCGATCCCGGCGTTGGCCCCGATCAGGCAGCGCCGCCCGACCCGGATCCGCGTGGTGCCGCCGCCGGACAGGGTCCCCATGGTCGAGGCGCCCCCGCCGATGTCGGAACCGTCGCCGACCACGACACCGGCGGAGATCCGGCCCTCGACCATGGAGGCGCCGAGGGTGCCGGCGTTGTAGTTGACGAACCCCTCGTGCATGACCGTCGTGCCCTCGGCCAGGTGGGCGCCGAGCCGCACCCGGGACGCGTCCGCGATGCGCACGCCGGCCGGGACGACGTAGTCGGTCATGCGCGGGATCTTGTCGACCGACAGGACCGTCACCGGGCCCTTGCGGCGCAGCGCCAGGCGCGTCTGCCCGAAGGCCTCGACCGCGCACGGCCCGAGGCTGGTCCACACGACGTTGGGCAGCAGCGCGAACAGGCCCTCGAGGTTCACCTCGTTCGGCCGTACCAGGCGGTGCGAGAGCAGGTGCAGTCGCAGGTAGACGTCCGGCACGTCGGCCGGCGGCGCGTCGAGGTCCAGCTCCGTCAGCACGACGTCCAGCCGCACGCCGCGATCACCCACGCTGCCGTGGGAGCCGGTCAGCGCGGTGAGCGCGCGGTCCGGTGACGCGGCGCGCGGCACGCCGCCGAGCGCCGGCTGCGGGTACCACGTGTCCAGCACGCGCTCGCTCGCGTCCGTGGTGGCCAGCCCGTAACCCCACGCGGTCCTGCTCTGAGTCATCCTCGCTCCGTGCGCCGTCGCCGTGCCCCGTGTCGCGTTCGAGGGTAACGATCCCCGGTCCGGGGCCCGTCTGGTTAGGGTGGCGGGGTGCTCGACCTGTCCCGTGACGCGGCGTCCCTGACGGCGGCGCTCGTCGACATCCCCTCGGCGTCGGGCCAGGAGGGGGACCTGGCGGACGCCGTCGAGCATGCGCTGCGCGGGTACGGCACGCTCGCCGTCCGGCGGGACGGCAACGTCGTCCTCGCGCGCACCGATCTGGGCCGTGCCCGGCGGGTCGTGCTCGCCGGGCACCTGGACACCGTCCCGGTCGCGGACAACGTGCCGTCGCGCGTGGAGGGTGAGCGGCTGTACGGCTGCGGCGCGTCGGACATGAAGTCCGGCCTGGCCGTGATGCTGCGGGCCGCGCACCTGGTCGGCACCGGGGCGCTGGATCCCGCCGTGGACCTGACCTGGATCTGCTACGACTGCGAGGAGGTCGAGGCGGACCGCAACGGCCTGGGCCGGCTCGCCCGCGAACGGTCCGGCGACCTCGCCGGCGACCTGGCCATCCTGCTCGAACCCACCGGGGGCGCCGTCGAGGGCGGCTGCCAGGGGACGCTGCGGGCGATCGTGCGGACCCGCGGGG
Organism: Jatrophihabitans sp.; assembly: GCA_004299665.1. GTDB lineage: Bacteria > Actinomycetota > Actinomycetes > Mycobacteriales > Jatrophihabitantaceae > FW021-bin43. Next base: position 4,261 of record SCQZ01000233.1, on the reverse strand, counting down.
TGCGGGCCCACAGCGCGCGCTCGTGGCTGGGTGTCAACGCGATCCACGCCGCCGCCCCGGTGCTTGCGGCGCTGAACGCATACCTGCCGCGCACCGTCACCGTCGACGGCCTGGAGTACCGCGAGGGACTCAACGCGGTGGCGATCGCGGGGGGCGTGGCGGGCAACATCGTTCCCGACGCCTGTGCCGTGACCGTCAACCACCGTTTCGCGCCGGACCGGTCCGTCCCGGACGCCGTCGCTCACGTGCGTGAGGTGTTCTCCGGCTTCGAGGTCGAGGTCACCGACAGCGCCCCGGCCGCCCGGCCCGGTCTGGACGGGACGCTGGCGCAGGCGGTGGTCGCGGCGGCCGGCGGTGAGGTGCGCGCGAAGCTCGGGTGGACGGACGTGGCGCGCTTCGGCGAACTGGGCGTGCCCGCCCTCAACTTCGGTCCCGGCGATCCGAACCTCGCGCACAAGCCGGAGGAACACGTGTCGCTGCCGGCGGTCGTGGCGGTGGAGCGCGCCCTGGTGCGCTTCCTGGGCGACGGCGCCGGACCGCTAACCTCGGCGCCATGAGCACCCCGCCCGCGGCGGCCCGGCCGGAGCACCAGCGCGGCCCGGTGCTGCTGCGGCGCTCGCAGATCCCCGGGACGACCACCGACCAGCGCCTCCTCGAGTCACGGGGCCCGTCGGAGTGGGTCCACACCGACCCGTGGCGCGTCATGCGGATCACCAGCGAGTTCGTCGAGGGCTTCGGGCTGCTGTCCGAGCTCCCGGCGGCGGTATCGGTGTTCGGTTCGGCGCGGACCCGCACCGACACGCCCGAGTACGCCGCCGCGGTCGCCCTCGGGGCGGGCCTGGCGCGCGCGGGGTACGCCGTGATCACCGGCGGCGGGCCGGGGACCATGGAGGCCGTGAACCGCGGCGCCTCGGAGGCCGGTGGCGTGTCCGTCGGGCTGGGGATCGAGTTGCCCTTCGAGCAGCGGCTGAACGACTGGGTCGACGTGGGCATCAACTTCCGGTACTTCTTTGCCCGCAAGACGATGTTCGTCAAGTACGCGCAGGCGTTCGTGATCCTCCCCGGCGGCTTCGGCACCCTCGACGAGACCTTTGAGGCCCTCACGCTCGTGCAGACGCACAAGGTCAACAAGTTCCCGGTCATCCTGTTCGGCTCCGCCTACTGGCAGGGGCTGATCGACTGGATCCGCGCCGCCGTGCTGCCCGGCGGCAAGATCTCGGCGGCCGACCTCGAGCTCATCCAGGTGTGCGACGAGGTCAGCGACGTCGTCGCGCGCATCGACGCTGCCGCGGCCGACCGGTCCGAGCAGCAACTCGCGGAGCAACGGGCGGGCGCCACGACCACGCGCGACGGTCAGTAGTGGCGCGCGTCTGCGTGTACTGCGCCTCCTCGAACGACATCGATCCGCGATACCTGACGCTGGCCCGGGACATGGGCATCGCCCTGGCCGCCGCGGGTCACTCCGTGGTCACCGGCGGCGGCAGGGTCGGGATGATGGGGGAGGTCGCCCGCGCGGCGCGGTCCGGGGGCGCGCGGACCGTGGGTGTGATCCCGCAGCACCTGGTCCCGCTGGAACTGGCCGACGCGGACGCGGACGACCTGGTCGTCACCGCCACGATGCGGGAGCGCAAGCGGGTGATGGAGGACGGTTCCGACGTGTTCGTGGCCCTGCCCGGGGGGATCGGGACGCTGGAGGAACTGTTCGAGATGTGGACGTCCGCCTCGCTGGGCATGCACGACAAACCGGTGATCGTGCTCGACGACGGCGGCTTCTACGCACCGCTGTGGGCGTTCCTGGAGGACCTGCGGGACCGGTCCTTCGTGCGGCAGGAGGCGCTGGACACCCTGCACCGTGCCGCCACGGTGGCCGACGTGCTGGCCCTGCTGCCGCGCTGACGGGTCAGCGCCGCGGGATGCCGGCGCCGTTGCGCTGGAACTCCAGCAGCAGGTCGTTCTCGTAGGCGACCCGTCCGGCGCTGCCGTCAAGGTGCCGGAACATCGCCTTGAGGGTGTGGGTCCCCGCCGGGTGCTGGCGCGTCAACTGCGCGGCGAGCTCCAGCGCGACCGCCTCGGCCTGCGCGGCCGGCGCCGTGCGGTGCAGCAGCCCGAGCCGGTGCGCCTCGTCCGCGTCGACGGTCCGCCCGGTGAGGACGAGGTCCTTGGCGACCGCCAGCCCGACCAGCGGGGTAAGCCGCGCCGGGCCGACCGGGACTCCCAGCCGGGCGCCGGCCCAGGCCAGCTTGAGGTTGTCGCCGCCGACGCGCAGGTCGCACCCCGCCGCGATCTCGGCGCGGCACCGACGCAGTTGCCGACGCACACCGCGATGGTGGGCACCGGGAAGGACTCGATCGCCGCGTACATGCGGGCGAAGCCCTCCATGCGCCGCTGCCCGCCCTCGGCGTCGAGGCGCTCGCCGATGTCGGCGCCGGCGCACAGGGCCGTCGTGCTGGTCGTCGAGACGACCAGCACGCGCAGGTCCGGGTCGGCGGCGAGTTCGTCGAGGGCGGCGTTGAACAGCGCGGTCGTCGCGGTGTCGAGGGCGTTGCGGGCCGCGGGCCGGTCGAACCGAACGATCTCGACACCGCCGCGGCGCTCGCGCTGCAGGGAATCGCTCACGCGCAAGAGTCCACCACACCCGGCCCGGGCTCAGGCCAGGCCCCGCCGCGCGACCGCCGGCGGGCGGGTGCCGCGGATCGAGGCGACCATGTCCAGGACGCGCCGGGTTGCCCGCACGTCGTGGGTGCGGAACACCCGGGCGCCGTGCCAGGCCGAGACCGCGGTGGCCGCGAGCGTCCCCTCCAGCCGGTCCGCGGCGGGCAGGTCGAGGGTCTCGCCGACGAAGTCCTTGCGCGACAGGGCGACCAGCACCGGCCAGCCGGTGGCCACGAGTTCGTCCAGGCGTCGCGTCAGGGTGAGCGAGTGGTAGGTGTTCTTGCCGAAGTCGTGGGTCGGATCGATCAGGACCGCCTCGGGGCGGACCCCGGCGGCCACGGCCCGTTCGGCCGCCCCCGTGACGGTGACGAGGACGTCGCGGACCACGTCCTCGTAGGCGACGCGGTGCGGGTCGGTGCGCGGGCCCAGGCCGCCGGTGTGGCTGCAGACCAGCCCGGCCCCGCGGGCGGCGGCCACCGCCACGAGCCCGGGGTCCACACCCGCCCAGGTGTCGTTGATCAGGTCGGCGCCCGCGGCGGTCACCTGCTCGGCCACCCCGGCACGCCAGGTGTCCACGCTGATCACGAGGTCCGGGAACCGGTCCCTGATCGCGGTGACGACCGGCAGCACCCGGGCGAGTTCCTCGTCCGGGCCGACGGCCGGACCGTATCCGGCACGCACGCCGCCGATGTCGACAATGTCGGCACCGTCGGCGACGGCCCGTTCACAGGCCGCGAGGGCACTGCTCAGTTCGACGTTGGCGCCGCCGTCGTAGAAGGAGTCCGGGGTCCGGTTCACGATCGCCATCACGGCGAACTCGCCGGGGCCGACGACGCGTCCGCGCAGCCGCAGCGCCGTGGGCCGTCCCGTCACCGGCCTACTGTCTCAGATGCCTGCGGGCATGACACGATCGTGAGGTGCTGACGCTGATCGGGTACGGCGTGCTCGCGGTGGTCATCGCCGCCGCGCTGTTCCTGCTCGCCGCGAACTTCCTGCCCGCGGGGGTCCGAATCGCCCCCGCGGTGCGCGACGACGCCCCGTGGACGCTACCGGCCGGGCGTGACCTCGACAGCGCGGACGTGGAGCGCGTGCGGCTGCCGGTGTCGCTGCGTGGCTACCGGTTCCGCGAGACCGATGCGCTGCTGGACCGCCTCGCCGACGAGATCCGGCGGCGCGACGAGGAGATCGCCCGGTTGCGGGGTACGCCGTCCGCAGCGTCCGCAGCTCCGGCGGCACCGACCCCGGATGGGTGAGCCGGTCCGGTGCTCGTGGGCGGCATCGGCGCCCGACTACCTCGCTTACCACGACGACGAGTGGGGCCGGCCGCTGCACGGCGACGCCGCGCTGTTCGAGCGGCTCTCCCTGGAGGCGTTCCAGTCGGGGCTGTCCTGGCTGGTGATCCTGCGCAAGCGCCCGGCGTTCCGCGCGGCGTTCGCCGGCTTCGACCTCGCCGCCGTCGCCGGCTTCGGCGAGCGCGACGTGTCGCGGTTGCTCGCCGACGCCGGCATCGTCCGCAACCGCGCGAAGATCGAGGCGACGATCGCGAACGCGCGCGCCGTGCGCGCGGCCGTGCCGGAGGGGCTGGACGCGCTGCTCTGGTCGTTCGCGC
>SCQZ01000232.1 GCA_004299665.1 Jatrophihabitans sp. | reverse complement strand
ATCTGTTCGGGTGTGGTGTTCTGCGCCTCGTCGAGGATGGTGAACGCGTCCGAGAGCGTCCGGCCCCGCATGTAGGCCAGCGGCGCGATCTCGATCGTCCCGGCCTGCATCAGCCGCGGGATGGTGTCGGGGTCGATCATGTCGTGCAGCGCGTCGAACAGCGGCCGCAGGTACGGGTCGATCTTCTCGAACAGCGTGCCGGGCAGGAAGCCGAGCCGCTCACCCGCCTCGACGGCCGGGCGGGTCAAGATGATGCGGGTGACCTGCTTGGCCTGCAGCGCCTGCACCGCCTTGGCCACCGCGAGGTAGGTCTTGCCGGTGCCGGCCGGGCCGATCCCGAACACGATCGTGTGCCGGTCGATCGCGTCGACGTAGCGCTTCTGGTTCAGCGTCTTGGGGCGGATGTTCTTGCCCCGTCGCGAGAGGATGTTGAGGCTGAGCACCTCGGCCGGCCGGTCGCCCGTCTCGGCGGTCAGGATGCCGAGCACCCGCGTGACCGCGTCCGGCGTGAGGGTGTGGCCCGCCTTGATCAGCTCGAGCAACTCCTCGACGAGCCGGCCGGCGACGGCGTTGTCCGCCGGCGTGCCGGTGAGGGTGATCTCGTTGCCGCGGACGTGGATGTCGCTGGCGAGGCTGCGCTCGAGGACGCCGAGCAGTTCGTCGCGCGGCCCGAGCAGCGACACCATCGCCTGCTCACCGGGGACCACGAGCACCGTGGAGACGCGCTGCGGCACCTCGGCGGGAGTGGCTGTGGGGTCGGACAAGTTGCGCTCTCTGCTCGGTGGCGACGGACCCGTCCACTCTACCGAGAACACGCCGCCCGGGCGGCCCGCGCCGCGGTGCCACCCGCGCGGCAGCGGTGGCGGTGCTACCCGGGCGGCCAGGAGAACGGGCGCCCGGCCAGGACGTGTGCGTGCACGTGGAAGACCGTCTGCTGTGCGCCCGCACCGGTGTTGAACACCGTGCGGAAGTCGGTGAGGCGCTCCTGCTCGGCGAGCGCGCGGATGCCGCGCGTCAGCGCGACGGCGACCTCGGGGTGTGCGCCGACCTCCGTCAGGTCACGCAGGTGCGTCCGAGGCACGACCAGGATGTGCACCGGCGCCTGCGGGTCGAGGTCCGCGAACGAGACGGTCGCCTCGTCCTCGCGGATCCTGGTCGCGGGAAGGTCGCCGTTGACGATCTTGCAGAACACGCAGTCGTCGGCCATGACGTCACCCTACCGACGCCCTGATGCCGGCTGCGGCCGTTCAGTCCCAGCGCCCCAGGCGCAGCGAGAGTGCCGCGAGCGCGGCGGCGCCGGCGGTCGAGGTCCGCAGCACCGACCGGCCGAGGCGCACGCAGGTGGCGCCCGCCCCGGTGAACAGGGACGCCTCCTCGTCGCTGACCCCGCCCTCCGGGCCGACGATCACCAGCAGGTCCCCGTCGGCGGGCAGCGGCGCCGTCGCGAGCGGGGAGGCGGCCGACTCGTGCAGGACCAGGCCCGCGGCAGCCCGCAGCCGCGTGACGACCTCGGTCGTTTCGGCGAGCGGTGTCACCGCCGGCACCCACGGCCGCCGCGACTGCTTGGCCGCCTCGCGCGCGGTGCGGGCCCACCGCGCGTGTGCCCGGTCGCCGCGCGCGCCGTTCCACCGGGTCACGCAGCGGGCGGCGGCCCACGGCACGACCTCGTCCGCCCCCAACTCGGTGGCCAGTTCCACCGTCAACTCACCGCGATCGCCCTTGGGCAGTGCCTGCACCAGCACCAGCCGTGGCGAGGGCTGCGGGTGCGCGGAGCGTGAGAGGATCTGCAGGTCCAGCCCGTCCGGACGGACCCTCGTCACGCGACAGGTCGCGACCAGCCCGCGTCCGTCGCCGGCAACGAGCAACTCGCCGACCCCCAGGCGGCGCACCCGCGCGGCATGGTGCCCCTCCTCCCCCAGGAGTTCGAGCGCATCGCCGTCGGGGAGCGAGTCGAGCAGGAACAGCGGCGGCGTGCTCACCGGGTGGCCTTCATGCTCGCTCCTGGGGGTACCGCCCGCCTGCCGGGGACGGATGTCGCTCGGGCCGCTAGCGCCCGCCGAAGGCGTCGCGCATCTTGCCCAGGAAGCCGTTGCCCCGCATCACCGGTGCGACGTCCTCGGAGCGCAGCGCGGCCAGTTCGCGCAGCAGCCGCTCCTGCTCCTCGTCCAGCCGGGTCGGGGTCCGGACCTCGATGTGCACGTGCAGGTCGCCGCGCGCGCTGCTGCGCAGCTTCGGGACGCCGCGCCCCCGCAGCAACTGCTGCGACCCGCTCTGCGTGCCGGCGCGGATCTCCAGCTTCTCCTCGCCGTCCAGCGTGGTCAGCACCAGGTCGGTGCCGAGCGCCGCGGCGGTCATGGGCACGGCCACGGTGATGTGCAGGTCGGCGCCGGCGCGGGTGAACACGTCGTGCGGCAGTTGCGACACCTCGACGTACAGGTCCCCCGCGGGGCCCCCGCCCGGCCCGACCTCGCCGCGGCCCGCCAGCCGGATCCGCATGCCGTCCTCGATGCCCGCCGGCACGTCCACGGTGACGGTGCGGCGCGCCCGGACCCGGCCCTCGCTGCCGCACGTCGGGCACGGCGCGGAGATCTGCTCGCCGGTGCCGCCGCAGGCCGTGCAGGCGCGTGTCGTCATGACCTGGCCGAGGAAGGAGCGCTGCACCGACTGGATCTCGCCGTGGCCCCCGCAGGTGGGGCAAGTGCGCGGATGCGTCCCCGGCGCGCAGCCGGTGCCGCCGCAGGTCTCACACAGCACGGCGGTCTCGACGTTGAGTTCCTTGCGGACGCCGAACGCGGCCTCCTCCAGCGTCAGCGACAGCGCCAGCAGGGCGTCGGCGCCCGGTCGCACCCGGCTGCGCCGCCCGCGCCCGCCGGTCGGCCCGCCGCCGCCGAAGAAGGCCTCGAACACGTCCCCGAAGCCGCCGAAGCCGGCGAACGGGTTGCTCGCCGACCCACCGCCCTGCTGCAGCGGGTCGCCCCCGAGGTCGACGATGCGCTTCTTGTCCGGATCCGAGAGCACCTCGTACGCGGTGGTGACGTCCTTGAACCGCTCCTGCGCCTTGGGGTCCGGGTTGAGGTCCGGGTGCAGTTCGCGCGCCAGCTTGCGGTAGGCGCGCTTGATCTCCTCCGGCGTCGCGTTGCGGCCGACGCCGAGCAGTCCGTAGTAGTCGCGTGGGGTGTCAGCCACGAACCGTCCTCGATGCCGTGTTGCTCGGTGCCGTGCCGGGGTGGGCCGTGCCTCCGTCGTCGGTGCTCCGGGGGGCACTGGCACTCGGCCGAGGCGAGTGCCAACCCAGTGTACGGACGCTCACCGCTCGGCGAGCAGTTCGCCGACATAACGCGCCACGGCCGCGACGCGCGCCATCGTGTGGGCGTAGTCCATGCGGCGCGGGCCGAGTACACCCACCGCCCCCAGCGCGCCGTTCTCGCGCACGCCGTAGCCGCTGGTCACGACCGAGGCGCCCGTCAGGGCCTCGTGCTCGTTCTCGTTGCCGATGCGCACCAGCACGTTCGTGGTCGCGATCGAGTGGTCCAGCAGTCGCAGCAGCACGACCTGCTCCTCGAGCGCCTCGAGCACCGGCCGGATCGCGGGGAAGTCGAGCGCGTGCTCGGTGAGGTGGACGGCGCCGCCCAGCACGACGCGGTCGCTGTGCTCCTCGACCAGCAACTCGAGCAGCGCCGAGGACAGCGTGGTCAGCAGGCCGCGCAGGTCCGTCCCCACCTGCGCGGGCAGTTCGGCCACGGCGGCGGGCGCGTCCGTCAGCGGCCGGTCCCGCAGGTGGGAGTTGAGCACGGCGCGCAGATCCTGCACCGCGGGCGCCGGGACCGGTACCGGCAGTTCGACGACGCGCTGCTCGACGCGCCCGGTGTCGGTGATCAGCACGAGCAGCACCCGGGTGGTAGAGACGCTCACCAGTTCCAGGTGACGCACCTTCGAGCGCGACAGCGACGGGTAACGCACCACCGCGACGTTGCGGGTGAGCTGGGCAAGGGTGCGCACGGCGCGGTGCAGCACGTCGTCCAGGTCGACGGCCCCGTCCAGGAAGGTCTGGATGGCGCGGCGCTCGGCCCCCGAGAGCGGCTTCACCTCGGTGAGCTTGTCGACGAACATCCGGTACCCGGCATCGGTCGGGACCCGGCCGGCGCTGGTGTGCGGCTGCGCGATCAGCCCCTCCTCCTCCAGCGCGGCCATGTCGTTGCGGATCGTGGCCGGCGAGACCCCCAGGTTGTGCCGGTCCACCAGCGCCTTGCTGCCGACCGGTTCGTTGGTCGAGATGAAGTCGGCGACGATCGCGCGCAGCACCTGCAGCTTGCGGTCGTCGGGCGTCATCGCGGCAGCCCCCTCTCGGTCTTCCCGGCCTTGCGCCTGCATCTTCAGGATACGGACCCGGCCGCAGCAACTAGGCTCGTCCCTCGTGAGCCGACGTGATCTTTAAGGCCGTGCGCGAAGGGCGGCCGTACCCCGATCACGGGCTCTCGCCCCGTGACTGGTCGGTCATCGCGCCGCGCTCGGTGCGCCTGGACGAGCTCACGACGACCAAGAAGAACCTGGCGCTGGACCAGGTGCTCGGGGAGGACTCGACCTTCTACGGCGACCTGTTCCCGCACGCGGTGCGCTGGCACGGCGACACCTACCTCGAGGACGGCCTGCACCGGGCGCTGCGGGCGGCGCTGCAGGGCCGCCACACGCTGCACGTGCGGGTCCTCGACCTGGACGCGCTGGGCTCGGGCCCCTGATCAGCGCGGTTCGAGCACGAACACCGGGATCCGGCGCCGGGTCCGGGTCTGGTACTGCGCGTACGGCGGGTACGCCGCGACGGCCCGCTCCCACCACCGCGCCCGCTCGTCGCCCTCGACCAGCCGGGCCCGCCGCTCGAAGACCACGGTGCCGTCCTGGACGGTGACGTCCGGGTTCGCGACGAGGTTGCGCAACCACACCGGGTCGCGCGGCGCGCCGCCCTTGCTGGCCACCGCCGCGTAGGCGCCGTCGTGCTCGACCCGCATCAGCGGGACGCGGCGCGCCTTGCCGGTCCTCACGCCGGTCATGATCACGACGACGACGTGACGGTCGTGCATCGACACCGAGCGCGTGTCCCCGGTGCGGTCGATCTTCTCCAGCTGCGCCCGCACCCACGGCGTGGCGTTCGGCTCGTACTCCTGGGCTGCCGCCATGACCCCATTGCAGCAGGGCGCGGCGGATACCGGCCCGCGCGGTGCGGCGGGCGTGCGCGGGATCACTCCAGCAGTTCCCGCACGACCGCGTCGGCCAGCAGCCTGCCGCGCTGGGTCAGCACGACCCGTTCGGCCGCCAGGGCATCGGGCTCGACCAGGCCCCAGGTGACCAGCTGCGGGGCCCGCCCGACGACCGCCGGGGACAGGTCGGCGAACGCCAGGCCTTCGCGCATCCGCACGCCGAGCATCACCTTCTCGGTGTGCCGCTGCCGCTCCGTGAGCCGCTCCCGTCCGGCGGCCGGGCTCAGCCCGCTGTCGAGCATCGCCGCGTAGCGTGCCGGATGCTTGACGTTCCACCACCGCACGCCCCCCACGTGGCTGTGCGCACCCGGGCCGAACCCCCACCAGTTCGCATCGCGCCAGTACAGCTCGTTGTGCCGGCAGCGGGCAGCGTCGTCGCGCGCCCAGTTGGACACCTCGTACCACTCGTAGCCCGCGGCGCGCAGCGTCTCGTCGGCCATCACGTACCGGTCCGCGAGCACGTCGTCGTCGACGGCGGGCAGTTCGCCGCTCGCCACCCGCCGTGCCAGGGCCGTGCCCTCCTCGACGACCAGCGCGTAGGCGCTGATGTGGTCCGGCCCGGCCGCCACGGCGGCGTCCAGGCTCGCCTGCCAGTCGGCGTCGGACTCGTGCGGGGCGCCGTAGATCAGGTCGAGGTTGACGTGAGCGAAGCCGGCGCCGCGCGCGTCCGCGACCGCCTGCACCGCGCGGCCGGGCGTGTGCACCCGGTCGAGCACGGCCAGCACGTGCGGCACCGCGGACTGCATGCCCAGCGAGATGCGGGTGAACCCGGCGGCGCGCAGGCTTGCCAGGTATCCGGGCCGCACGGTCTCGGGGTTGGCCTCGGTGGTGATCTCGACGTCCGGGGCGAGGCCGAAGGTGTCCTGCAGTTCGCGAACGATCAGCCCGAGGTGGTCCGCGGGCAGCAGTGTCGGCGTCCCCCCGCCGAAGAACACGGTCCGCAGCGGCGGCACCCGCCCGCGCAGCACGGTGCCGGCGAGATGCACCTCGGCGAGCACCGTGTCCGCGTAGGTGCCCTGGCCGACGTCCGGCCCGAGCTGCTCGGCGGTGTAGGTGTTGAAGTCGCAGTAGCCGCACCGGGTGGTGCAGAACGGGATGTGCACGTACGCCCCGAAGTCGACGCCGGAGGCGCCGGAGGTCGCCGCCGCCGGCAACCGGCCGTCCGCGGGCGCGGGTTCGCCGATCGGTAGGGCAGCGGGCACATCACCCAGTGTGCGGCACGCCGCAGGCCGTCCCGGGCACCGGCGCGACGTCCGGCAGGTCGCGCATGCGCCGCAGCGGCGACACGGCGAGGACGACGGCCGAGCTCATGTTGCCCGCCAGCAGCACCCACACCGCCTCGCGGATGCCGATCCACGACGCCAGGGCGCCGCCGAGCAGCGCCCCCACCGGGATCGCCCCGAAGAGCACGAAGCGCATCGTGGCGACGACGCGGCCGAGTATCTCCGGGGCGCAGTAGGCCTGCCGGAACGCCCCGATGGTGACGTTGTACACCAAGATCCCCGCGAACAGGACCACGTTGCCCACCACGAAGAACGCGATGCCCGGCCCGCGGGTCGTCAGGGCGATCAGCAGCCCGAACGGCGTCGTGATCAGCGACCCCAGCCACACCGCCCGCGAGGTGCCGAACCGGCGCCCGACCGGGCGCGCCACAGCCGCCCCCAGCACCGCGCCCAGCGCCACGACGCCGACGAGCAGGCCGACGTATCCCGGCTCCAGGTGTACCGAGCGCACCAGGAAGAGCACCTCGATGCCGCTGAATCCGGTGAAGAAGAAGTTCGCCAGCGCCGGGGCGATCGTCATCACGCGCAGCAGGGGATCCGCGCGCACGTACCGCGCGCCGTCGGCCATCTCGCGGCGCAGATTGCGCTCGGCCGGCTCGCGCGGGGGCTCGCGGTGCGTGATGAGCGCCAGCGAGATCGCGGAGACGACGTAGCTGGCCGCGTCGGCGATCAGCGCGAACGGTGCGCGGAACACCTGGACCAGCAACCCGCCCAGGCCGGAGCCGCCCACCTGCATGACGGTCTGGCTGCCCTGCAGCTTCGCGTTGCCCTCGGCGAGGTCGTCGGTCGGGATCAGGGACGGCAGGTACGCCTGGTAGCCCACCTGGAACAGCACCGTGGCGATGCCGGTGACGACCGCCGCCAGGTAGAGGTGGGCCAGGTACAGGGTCCCGAACGCCGCCGCGACGGGCAGGCTGCCGATCGCCGCGGCCCGCACCAGGTCGCACCACATCATGAGCGGGCGGCGCCGTGACCGGTCGACCCATACGCCGGCGGGGAGCCCGATCAGCAGCCACGGCACCCACTCGACCGCCGCGAGCGCACCGACCTCGAACGGGGTGGCTTGCAGGTAGACCACCGCCACCAGCGGGAGCACGACGCCGGTCACGCTGGTGCCGAGGTCACTCACCGTCTGTCCGGTCCAGAACTTCACGAAGTCCCGGTGCCGCAGCAGCCGGCCGCGGGTGCGTCCGGTCACCGCGCTGCGGCCCAGCGCTCAGCCATGCGCGGCAACGATCCGGATCGGGTGCGGCGAACCGGCGGATTCGGCCGTCGCACTCCGCAACACGCCCAGCAGCATGTCGCGGTCGACAGGGGCAAGTCCACCCATGTCGGGCATTTCGAGCAGTACCGGCCCGGGCGGCAGCCAGGACAGGTCGCGCAGGACGTCGGCCAGCCCGTCGAGGTTCGGCGCGGCCCAGTCCGGCGCCGCGACCTGCCGGTACAGCCCGCGGATCACCGCCCGCCTGTCGGTCATCACCCGCCCCGCATCCGTCGCCGTCCCGCACCCCGCGAGACTCCGTGCCGACCTTCCTACCGTGTCAGGTCCACCCGCACGAAGTGCTCGTAGTGGTCGGGCGTGTAGTAGAACTGCCCGCCCGCCCCGGTGATCAGGCGCCGCGCGCCGCGCGTGTCCGCACCGGGGGTGGGGACCGTGTACTCGTGGTAGTAGCCGTCCCGCTCGGCCGGCAGCCGGTGTTCGGCGTTGTGGAAGACCGCCCCGTCGCTGCGCGGGTACGGGAACGGGCCGCCGCGCTCGATCAGGGCGACGGTCTGGGCCACCTGCGCCGGCAGGCTGGACAGCGCCACCGCCGACCCGCCGGGCGCCGCCGTCGGGGGCGCGACCGAGGAGGACGTCACGGACGTCGACGCCGGCGCCGGGTGGTGCTCGGAGGAGGTCGCCGCCTGCACGACGTAGCCGATCGCCACGGCCGTGACCAGCGCGATCAGCGCCAGTTGCGGGCGGCGGAAGCGGCGCACGAGGCCACTCTAGGGACCACCCGGCAGGGGTGGTTTCATCGACGCATGGATGCTTCCCTGTGCGCGGCTCCGGTTCGCATCGGCGGGCACGGCGGCGAGGAGATCGAGGCCTACCAGGCACGCCCCCAAGCCGACGGGCGCCGCGGCGGCGTCGTCGTGATCCACCACATGCCCGGCTTCGACCGGGCCACCAAGGAGATCACCCGGCGCTTCGCGGAACTCGGCTACGACGCGATCTGCCCGAACCTGCACTACCGCGACGCCCCCGGCGCGCCGCCGGACGACGCCGCGGCGGCGTCGCGCGCGGCCGGCGGCGTGCCCGACGAGCGGCTGCTCGGCGACGTCGCGGGCGCCGCGGCGTGGCTGCGCGCCCTGCCGACCTCCAACGGCCGGGTCGGGGTCATCGGCTACTGTTCCGGCGGGCGCCAGGCGGTTCTCGCTGCCTGCAACCTGGACCTGGACGCGGCCGTCGACTGCTACGGCGCCTTCGTCACCGGCACGCCACCGGAGGGATTCGCGCTGCGGATGGGCAACCTCGTCGAACAGCTTCCCGCGCTGCGCTGCCCGCTGCTCGGGCTGTTCGGCAACGAGGACAAGACACCCTCCCCCGAGCACGTCGACGAACTCGAGCGCGAGCTGGGCCGGCACGGCAAGAGCTTCGAGCCGCACCGTTACGACGACGCCGGCCACGCCTTCTTCGCCGTCGACCGGCCCTCCTACCGGGTCGCCGCCGCCACCGACGGCTGGCGACGGATCGAGGAGTTCTTCAGCCGCACCCTGGCGGCCTGAGGTGTGCACCTACGCGACGGTCACGGCACAGATCACCGCCAGCGCGAAGGCGCCGGACGGAAACTGGGAGCCGATGACCGGCGCCGTCGTCTACTTCGACCACCCGGTGCACGCGATGGCCGACCACACCGTGAACATCGACCTCACCGGGCCCTCGCTCGGGTCGGCACAGCGGTTCGCGCTGGAACTTCCGGCGGCATCGGCGCGTGCCCTGGTGCGGGCGATCGAGCAGGCACTCGCGTCGGCTCCGGAACAGCTCACTCGCTAGGGTCGGCCCCATGCGCGCCGTCTACGCCGAATCGTTCTCGACCGACGAGCCGCTGTCCGGCCTGGTGGTCGGCGAGCGTCCCGACCCGGAACCGGCCGACGGCTGGACCCGGATCGCGGTCAAGGCGGCGAGCCTGAACCACCACGACCTGTGGACGTTGCGCGGTGTCGGGATCAAGGCCGAGCAGCTGCCGATGATCCTCGGCTGCGACGCCGCCGGCATCGACGAGTCGACGGGCCAGGAGGTCGTCGTCCACTCGGTGGTCAACTCCCCCAGCTGGGAGGGCGACGACACGCTGGACCCCGGCCGCTCGCTGCTGTCCGAGCGCCACCAGGGCACGCTGGCCGAGTACGTGGTCGTGCCGCGGCGCAACGTGCTGCCCAAACCGGCCGAGCTCACCTGGGGCGAGGCCGCCTGCCTGTCGACGGCGTGGCTCACGGCGTACCGGATGCTGTTCACCCAGGCGCGGCTGCGCCCCGGCCAGACGGTGCTGGTGCAGGGCTCCTCCGGGGGCGTGGCGACCGCCTGCATCGCCCTGGCCCGCGCCGCCGGCTACCGGGTGCTCGCGACCGCCCGCACGCCCGCGAAGCAGCAGGCGGCCCTCGACCTCGGCGCGCACGAGGCGTTCGAATCCGGCGCCCGGCTGCCGGAGAAGGTCGACGCGGTGATGGAGAGCGTCGGGGCGGCGACCTGGTCGCACTCGCTGCGGGCGCTGCGCCCGGGCGGGACCGTCGTCACCTGCGGCGCGACCTCCGGCCCCAACCCGCCGGCGGACCTGAACCGGATCTTCTTCCTGCAGATGCGGGTCCTCGGCTCGACGATGGGGACGAAGGACGAGCTGCGAGACCTGATCTCGTTCCTGCACGCGACCGGCCTGCGCCCCCACGTCGATCGCGAGATCGCGCTGGAGCAGGCGCGCGACGGGCTGGCCGCGATGGCCGCGGGCGACCTGGTCGGCAAGATCGTCCTGACGGTGTGAGGTGGCCGGCCGCGGCCCGGTCACCGCGGTCGTCTGCGCCGCCTTCGACCCGGCGACCGACGAGGCGGTCTACGCGGTCCGGGAGCAGGTCCGAAGCTTCGGCATCGCGCTGCCCGAGCGGCCACCGCACCGCCCGCACTTCTCCCTCAGTGCCGCCCGCGTTCCCGCCGGGGAACTGGGCGCGGTGCTCGCGGCAGCGGCCGAGGTCGCGGCTCGGCACGACCCGGTCCCGGTCGCGCTCACCGAGGTCGGCCGGTTCGGCCGCGCCGGGGTGCTGTGGCTGGGTCCGGCCGCCGAGCGGGGGCTGGCCGCGTTGCAGCGCGACGTCTACCGGGCGCTGAAACGGCACTGGCCCCCGGCGTTCGGCGATCGCAGCGCACCGCGGCTGTGGGTGGCGCACTGCACGCTGGCCACCCGGATCGCCAAGCCGTTGCTGCGCGAGGCGCAGGCGTGCGTCGCGGACGGCTACGCGCCGATCTCGGGGACGGTCGACGCCCTCGCGACGATCCTGGTCGGCGGCCGCGGCGACGTCGGGCACCACCTGCTGGGCCGTTCGCCCCTGGAGGCGGCCACCCCACCGGACGGACACTGAGCCCATGCTGGATCACGTGAGCATCCAGGTCCGCGACGTCGCCGCGGCAGCGGCGTTCTACGACGCGGTGCTGCCGTCGCTGGGCGTGACGCGGCTCGTGGACTTCGGCGAGGTGATCGGCTACGGCAGCCCGGGGATGCCCGACTTCTGGATCGGCCCGCAGCAGACCGGTGAGGGCTTCCGCGAGACCCACATCGCCTTCCACGCGGCCGACCGCGCCGCCGTACGGGCGTTCTTCGACGCCGCCACCGGATCCGGCGCCGAGGTGCTGCACGCGCCGCGGCTGTGGCCGGAGTACCACCAGAACTACTACGGAGCCTTCGTCCGCGACCCGGACGGCAACAACGTCGAGGCCGTCTGCCACCTGCCCGGGTAGCGGCCGCGGGCCCCGCGGTCAGCCGTCGAGTTCGACCGCCGTGCCGGTGCCGTCACGCCCGGCCCGGGCGGGCCGTGCGAGTCAGCGCTCGGGTGCTGCACCGCCGGTCGAGAGCGCGGCGATGAAGGCCTCCTGCGGTACCTCGACCCGGCCGACCATCTTCATCCGCTTCTTGCCCTCCTTCTGCTTCTCCAGCAGCTTGCGCTTGCGGGTGATGTCGCCGCCGTAGCACTTGGCGAGCACGTCCTTGCGCATGGCGCGGATGTTCTCCCGCGCGATCACCCGCGCGCCGATGGCGGCCTGGATCGGCACCTCGAACTGCTGGCGCGGGATGAGCTCGCGCAGCTTGGCCGCCATGGCGGTGCCGTACCCGTAGGCCTTGTCCTTGTGGACGATCGCGCTGAACGCGTCGACCGCCTCGCCCTGCAGCAGGATGTCGACCTTGACGAGATCGGCGGACTGCTCGCCGGCGAGTTCGTAGTCCAGCGACGCGTAGCCGCGAGTGCGGGACTTCAGCTGGTCGAAGAAGTCGAAGATGATCTCGGCGAGCGGCAGCGTGTAGCGCAGTTCGACGCGCGTCTCGGACAGGTAGTCCAGGCCGCCGAGCGAGCCGCGCCGCTGCTGGCACAGCTCCATGATCGCGCCGATGTACTCGCTCGGTGCGATGATCATCGACTTGACGATCGGCTCGAACACCTCGGCGATCTTCTCGCCCGTGGGCCAGTCGGACGGGTTGGTGACGACGACCTGCTCGCCGCCCTGGAGCACGACGCGGTAGACGACGTTCGGCGCGGTGCTGATCAGGTCCAGGTCGAACTCGCGCTCCAGGCGGTCCCGGGTGATCTCCAGGTGCAGCAGGCCGAGGAAGCCGCAGCGGAACCCGAATCCCAGCGCCGCGGACGACTCCGGTTCGTAGACCAGCGCCGCGTCGTTGAGCCGCAACCGGTCCAGCGCGTCGCGCAGCATTGGGTAGTCGGACCCGTCGATGGGGTACAGGCCGGAGTAGACCATCGGCTTCGGGTCGCGGTAGCCGCCCAGTGACTGCTTCGCCGGTTTGGCGGCGTCGGTCACGGTGTCGCCGACACGGGACTGCCGGACGTCCTTGACCCCGGTGATGAGGTAGCCGACCTCACCGACACCCAGCCCGCCGGTGGGCTTCGGCTCCGGGGAGATCACGCCGATCTCGAGCAGTTCGTGCGTGGCCCCGGTCGACATCATCCGGATCCGCTCGCGCGGCGCGAACGACCCGTCCACCACCCGGATGTAGGTGATCACGCCGCGGTAGATGTCGTAGACCGAGTCGAAGATCATCGCGCGGGGAGCCGCACCGGCATCGCCCACGGGAGGCGGGACGTCCCGGCAGATGCGATCGAGCAGTTCCGCGACGCCCTCGCCGGTCTTCGCGCTCACCCGCAGCACGTCGTCGGCGTCGCAGCCGATGATGTGCGCGATCTCGGCCGCGTAGAGGTCCGGCTGCGCGGCCGGCAGGTCGATCTTGTTCAGCACCGGGATGATCTGTAGGTCGTTCTCGAGCGCCAGGTAGAGGTTGGCAAGCGTCTGCGCCTCGATGCCCTGGGCCGCGTCGACCAGCAGCACGGCCCCCTCGCACGCCGCCAGGGACCGGGACACCTCGTAGGTGAAGTCGACATGCCCCGGGGTGTCGATCATGTGCAGCACGTGGTCGACGCCGGTCTGCCCGCTGCGCCACGGCATCCGGACGTTCTGCGCCTTGATCGTGATGCCGCGCTCGCGTTCGATGTCCATCCGGTCCAGGTACTGCGCCCGCATCTGGCGCGGATCGACGACACCGGTCAACTGCAGCATGCGGTCGGCCAGCGTCGACTTGCCGTGGTCGATGTGCGCGATGATGCAGAAGTTGCGGATGATCGCGGGGTCCGTACGGGTCACGAGCGCCTTTCTCGGGCGGTGGTGTGCGGGTGCGACACCGGCGCGTCCATCGTCGCACGAGCGAGGCGCCGGGCCACGCGCGTGACGCCCGGTGCACCCGGGGCCGCGACCCGCCGCGCCGTCAGGGAGGATGACCGCATGACGTCCGAGCGACCACTCGTGGAGCGAGCGTGACACCCGTGCCGAACGACGCCCGCGCCCGCAGCACCTACCGCATCCCGGCCAGCGATCTGGCCGCCGGGGACCTCGTCGACACCGGCGGCGAGGACTGGCAGCAGGTCGTGGGCGTGTACCTGACGCCCGAGTCCGCCCCGGCGGGGGAGGTGCACGACCTCGTCGCGCAGGTGTCGCCCCGCTACGTCGTCGCCCAGTTGACCGACATCAACGCCGTCGACTCCGAGGTCGTCTTCCGGGACGGGTCGGCGGTCCTGATTGACGAGGACGGCGACGATCAGCCGCTGGATTCGCAGATCAGCGCCCAGGACGGCCTGCGGACCTACCTCTACACCCGCTACGAACTGGTGACCGTCCGCGCCTCCTGAGCCGGCCGGATCGGCCGTTTGGGGCGCGTGCGGCCCGGCTGGTAGGCTGGCGCGGTTGCCCTGGGGTCCTTCGGCCTGCGCCGTCGCCCGCGGGCCGCACCGAAACCCACCTGCGAACGTCGAGGCTCCCCAACGTGGCGAACATCAAGTCCCAGATCAAGCGGATCCGCACCAACGAGGCTGCGCGGCTGCGCAACAAGAGCGTGAAGTCCTCACTCAAGACCGCGATCCGGCGCTTCCGCCAGGCCGCCGACGCCGGCGACCGCGACGGCGCGCTGCAGGCCTTCCACGCCGCGTCGCGCCAGCTGGACAAGGCGGCGAGCAAGGGCGTCATCCACGCCAACCAGGCGGCCAACCGCAAGTCCGCGATGGCCCTGCGCGCGAACAAGCTGGGCGACTGACACCGCCGCAGCGCACCACCTGAGCCCCGCATCCCGCGACCGGGTGCGGGGCTTCGTGGTCCCCGGGCTCAGCGCCGCCCGCGCAGCGCGACGAGTTGGCGCACGGCGCGCTCGAGCGCGTAGCCGCCGTCCGCGGCGGCGCCCTTCACGTCGGCGTTCAGCGACGCGACCAGGACCAGCGCGCGCCGCACCGCCGGCTCGGACCACGACCGCATCTGCCCCTGCGCCTTGCCCACCTTGAACGGCGCGATCCCGAGCCTGGAGGCCAGGGCGTACTTCTCCCCCCGCCCGGCACCGGCCACCTTGGCGAGGGTGCTCACCGCGTCGGCCAGCGCGTCCGCGATCAGCACGTGCGCCACCCCGACGTCGAGGGCGTACCGCAGCGTCTCCAGCGCACCGGTCGCGTTGCCGGCCATCACCTGGTCGGCGACGTCGAAGCCCTTGACGTCGGCCCTGCCGGTCCGGTACGCGCGCACCGCCGCGGCGGTGACGGTGCCGGTGCCGTCGGACACCAGCTGCGAGGCCACCGCGGCCAGCTCGCGCAGGTCGGTGCCGATCGCCTCCACCAGCGCGCCCGCCGCCTCCGGATCGATGCGGCCGCCGCTGCGCCGCACCTCGGCCCGCACGAAGTCGACGCGGTCCTCGGCACGGGTCAGCTTCGCGCACCCGACCTCGACTGCCTTCGCCGTTCGGGCGGCCTCGAGCACGGCCTTGCCCTTCGCCCCACCGGCGTGCGCCAGGACGATGACGGTGCCCTCGCCCGGCGCCTGCAGGTAGGGGGCGAGTACCGCCAGGGTCGCGGAGGAGATGTCCTGGGCGCCGGTCACGATCACCAGCCGCGCGTCGCCGAACAGCGACGGGCCGAGCAGTTCGTGCAGCGTAGCGGCGTCGAGGTCCGTTCCCGCGCGCTCGGTGCGTACCGTCGCCGGGTCGTCGCGCCGCGCGGCGGCACCGACGGCCGAGATCGCCCGCTCCACCAGCAGCTCTTCGTCCCCCACCAGCAGGAACAGCGGGGCGAGCGGCGCGGGGAGGTCGTCGACGAGGACCGGGCGGGCGGGCACGACCCATCCTGACACGCGCCGCCGACCCGGCGGCGCGACCCGGCGGGCCCGCACCCGCCGTGGCCGAGCGGTCGCCGGGGGTCATCCGGCCGCCACCGCCGCCGGGCCGCGAACCAGCACCGTCAGGTCCGCGCCGTCCCCGCAGACGGCGACGTCACCGTCCTCGTCGGTGCGCCGCACCGGCACACCCAGCCGGTCCAGTCGGGTCAGGGTCAGCGGCGAGGGGTGGCCGTAGTCGTTGTGCCGCCCCACCGAGATCACCGCGACCCGGGCCCGGGCCGCGGCGAGGAAGGCCTGCGAGGAGTACGCCGACCCGTGGTGCGGGACCTTGATCACGTCGGCTTCGAGGTCCACGCCGGAGCCGAGCAGCAGTTGCTGCTCCTCGATCTCGGCGTCGCCGGGCAGCAGGACACGCAGCCCCGCCACGTCGGCGCGCAGCACCAGCGAGGAGTTGTTGGGGTCCGAGCGGGTGCCGCGCAACGGTACGGCCGGTCCGAGCACGTCGAGGGTGACCTGCCCCGCCGTGATCCGGCTCCCCGCGGCGGGCACGGTCGCCCCCAGGTGCCGGCCGGCGAGCGTCCGACGCAGCAGCTCCAGCCCGGGCGCCGGTTCGTCCAGCGGGCCGGTGAGGACCGTCCCGACCGTCCGGCCGCGCAGCACGCCGGCGATGCCCCCCACGTGGTCCTGGTGCAGGTGGGTGATCGCCACCAGGGCGACGGAACGCACGTCCAGGTCGCTCAGGCAGCGGTCCACCGCGACCGGGTCCGGGCCGGTGTCGACGACGACGGCCGTGCGCGGTCCGGCCCGCAGCACGAGCGCGTCACCCTGGCCGACGTCGCAGGCGACCAGCCGCCAGTCCGGGGGCGGCCATCTCGCGGTCAGGGAGCGAACCGGCACCTGCACGACCACGGCGACCAGGGCCGCCGCCAGCAGGGCGTGCCGTGCCGGTCTGCGGCGCGCCAGCAGGAACAGCAGCACGGTGCCCAGCGCCAGCACGATCGCCGCGGCGCCGCCCCCGGGCAGCGGTACCACGGCACCGTCCATCCCGCCGAAGAACTCGCCGTCGTGCACCAGCCAGCGCGCCGGCCAGCCGGCGAGCCAGGCGAACGCGGTGCCCGCCGGCGGGCACAGCGGCGCGGTCGCCGCCGCCAGGAACCCGAGCACGGTCGCGGCGGCCACCACCGGCTCGGCGAGCACGTTCGCCGGGACCGCCACGACACTGAACTGGCCGGAGATCGCCGCCACGACCGGGGCCGTGACCAGGTGCGCCGCCGTCGCGACGGCGACCGCCTCCGCCAGGCCGGGGGGCACGTGCCGGTTCCGCAGCCGCGCCGCCCACCCCGGGGCGACGAGCAGGATCGCCGCCGTGGCCAGGACCGACATCGCGAACCCGGCGTTGCGCGCCAGCTGCGGGTCCCACGCGAGCAGCACGATCACCGCGGCCGCCAGGGCGGGGATCGCCGCGCGCGGCCGGCCGCCGGCCAGGCCGGCCAGGGTCACCAGGGCCATGGCCGCGGCCCGCAGCACGCTCGGGTCCGGCCGCGCCACGGCCACGAACGCGGCCAGCACCAGCCCGCCGGCGGCGGCGCACCACAGCGGCCGGACCCCGAGCCGGCGCAGCACCAGCAGGACCGCCCCGACCAGGATCGAGCAGTTGGTACCGGACACGGCGATCAGGTGGGTCAGCCCCGCGCGGCGGAAGTGCTCGGCCAGCACCGGGTCCAGGCCGTTCGTGTCGCCGTCGATCAGCCCCGGCAGCAGACCGCGGGCCGGCTCGGGCAGCACGCGGGCCGCCGTGCGCAACTCGTCGCGCACCGCCCCCGCCGCACGCTGCCAGCCCGGCGGTGCTCGCTCGAGCACCGCCGGGCCCGTGGTGGTCAGGACGGCCACCAGCAGCCCGGCCTGCAGCGGCGGCTGCAACCGCCCCTGCACCCGGACCACCGCTCCGGGCAGTAGGCCGAGCCACCCCTGGGCGGGTGCCAGCACCACGACCGTGCCGCCCGCGCCGAGCTCCTGACCCCGCCACGACACCGCGCGCACGTCCGCGTCGAGGATCACCCGCGCCGCGCCGGCCGTCCCGCGGGCCGCGAGCGGGTGCGGGTCCCCGGTGATCTCCACGCTCGCCGTGACGCCCGCCCGCTGCGCCGCGAGCGAGGCCAGCGGGGACGCCCGCGCCGCGGCCAGTCGCCCGGCGAGCGGGAGCAGCACCACGGCGACGCAGCCCCCCGCCAACCCGAGCGCACCGGCCGCGTGCCGGCCCCGGCCGGCCAGCACCGCGCCGGCTGCCGCCGCCGAGGTACCGGCCAGCGCGACCGCGAGCACCGTCGAGGTCGCCGCGGCCGACAACGCGATCGTCGCCAGCCAGGCCGCCGCCGCCCCCACCGCCAGCCGCAGGTCCAGGGCCGTCGGCGCGCTCATACCGTCACGTGCGCCCGCAGCGCCGCGAACTTCGCCGGGCCGATGCCGCTGACCTCGGTGAGTTGCTCGACACCGGTGAAGCGACCGTGCTCCGCGCGCCAGTCCAGGATGTGCTGCGCGAGCACCGGGCCCACGCCGGGCAGTGACTGCAACTGCTCCCGGCCCGCGGTGTTGAGATCGACCGGCCCACCCGGGGCGGACCCGGACCCGCCCGGATCCGCCCCGGGAGCGGTGTCGGAAGCGGCCGGGACACCCAGCGCTACCTGCTGGCCGTCGCGCAGCGGGGCCGCGAGGTTCAGCGAAGCGGTGGACACGCCCGGCAGCGCGCCGCCTGCGGCGCGCAGCGCGTCGACGACCCGCGATCCGGTGGGCAGGCGGTACACGCCGGGGTGCAGCACCTGGCCCGCCACGTCGACCACGAGATCGACCGGCGTCGCGACGGCGGGTACGCCCGGCGCGGACCGTGACGGCGCGGGCGCGCCAAGGGCGTGCCCCGGCACGGCCGTCGGGGCGTCGGGTGCGGGTCCGGCGACGGCGCGTACGCTCACCTCGCTCGGCCGCCCCGACAGGACCCACCACGCGGTGCCGCCACCGACCACCGCCACCACCGCCAGCAGCGCGAGCAGGCT
>SCQZ01000231.1 GCA_004299665.1 Jatrophihabitans sp. | reverse complement strand
AGCCGTACCTCGCGATCGTCGACTACAGCCACAAGCCGGCCGCCGTCGCCGGTGCGCTGCAGGCGCTGCGGCCACTCACCCGCGGGCGGCTGCTCGTCGTGCTGGGCTGCGGTGGCGACCGCGACCGCGCCAAGCGGCCGGTGATGGGGCAGATCGCGGCCCGCGGGGCCGACCTGGTCATCGTCACCGACGACAACCCACGGTCCGAGGAGCCGGCGGCGATCCGGCGTGCCATGCTCGACGGCGCGCTCGCGGTGCCGCGCGGCGAGCGCGGCGAGGTGCGCGAGGTCGCGGACCGGGCGGCGGCCATCGCGGCCGCCGTGCGCGAAGCCCGTCCCGGCGACACCGTCCTGGTGGCGGGCAAGGGCCACGAGACCGGGCAGGAGATCGCGGGGACCGTGCATCCGTTCGACGACCGCACGGTGCTGCGCGCGGCGCTCCGCGCCCTCGGCTTCCCCCCCGCCCCGACCACGTCGGGCGACGAAATCCGGTCACACGAGGGGGGAAGCGGGTGATCGCGCTCACGCTGGCCGAGATCGCCGACATCGTCGGCGGCACCCTCGTCGCGCCCCCGACCGCCGTCGTCACCGGCACGGTCGAGTTCGACTCGCGGCGGGTCGGGCCGGGCGGGCTGTTCCTCGCGCTGCGGGGCGACCGCGTGGACGGCCACGACTTCGTGCCGGCGGCGCTGGCGGCCGGCGCGGTCGCGGCGCTGGTGACGCGGCCGGTGCCGGGACCGCACATCCTCGTGGCGGACGGGCTGGCGGCCCTGGCTGCGCTCGCCGCCCGGGTCGTCCGCAGGTTGCCGGCCACCGTCGTCGGGGTCACCGGGTCGTCCGGGAAGACCTCCACCAAGGACCTGCTGGCACAACTGCTCGGGCGCCTCGGCCCCACCGTCGCCCCACCCGGGTCGTTCAACAACGAACTCGGCCACCCGTACACGGTGCTGCGAGCCGGCACCGACACCCGCTTCCTCGTCCTGGAGAACAGCGCCCGCGGGATCGGGCACATCCGCTACCTCGCCGCGATCGCGCCGCCGCGCATCGGGGTCGTGCTCAACGTCGGCAGCGCGCACCTGGGCGAGTTCGGGTCCCGCGAGGCCATCGCCCGGGCGAAGGGCGAACTGGTCGAGGCGCTGCCGGCGGACGGCCTCGCGGTGCTCAACGCCGACGATCCGCTGGTGCTGGGCATGCGGGGGCGCACCGCGGCGCGCGTGCGGACCTTCGGCCGGGACCCCGGCGCCGACGTGCGCGCCGAGGCCGTCCGCGCCGACGACCTGGGCCGTGCCGGCTTCACGCTGGTCACGCAGGGTACCCGCGCCCCGGTCCGGCTGCGGCTGGTCGGGGCGCACCACATCGGCAACGCCCTTGCCGCGGCGGCGGTGGCCACCGAGTGCGGCATGACGGTGCCGGAGGCGGCCGACGCACTCACCGCGGCCGGTCCGGTCAGCCATTGGCGCATGGAGGTCACCGAGCGGCCCGACGGCGCCGTGGTGATCAACGACGCGTACAACGCGAACCCGGAGTCGATGCGCGCGGCCCTCGAGACACTGGCCGCGATCGCGGCCGCCCGCAGCGCCCGCCCGGTCGCGGTCCTCGGCGAGATGGCTGAGTTGGGGCCGCAGGGGCCCACCGAGCACGCCCGGACGGGGCGGCTGGCGGTTGAACTCGGGATCGCGCGGCTGGTCGCCGTGGGGGAGGCGGCACGGGCGTACGACACCGGCACGACCGGATTCCGATGGGTTCCCGACGCCGCCGCGGCGCTCGCGCTGCTGCGCGCCGAGATCGGACCCGGTGACGTGGTGCTCGTCAAGGCCTCGCGCGCGGCGAGCCTGGAGCGGATCGCGCTGGCCATCGCCGAAGATGGACTGGCCGCCGCCGGTCCGGCTGGCAGCCGGGCAGACCGCGACGAAGGAGGTGGCAGCCGGGCGTGAAGACGATCCTCATCGCCACGCTCGTGTCGCTGGTCTGCTCCATCCTCTGTACGCCGCTGGTCGTCGCGTTCTTCCGCCGCCGCGGGTTCGGGCAGGAGATCCGCAGCGACGGACCGCAGACCCACCTGGTCAAACGGGGCACCCCCACGATGGGTGGTGTGGCGATCGTCGGCTCCACCGTCGTCGGCTACGTCGTCACGCACGTGATCATCGCGATCAACGGTGGCGGCGGCCCGAACGCCTCGGGGCTGCTGCTGCTGTTCCTCATGGTCGGGCTCGGCGTGGTCGGATTCCTGGACGACTTCATCAAGATCCGCAAGCAGCGCAGCCTGGGGTTGCGGGCGCGGGCGAAGTTCGGCGGTCAACTGGTGGTGGCGGTGCTCTTCGGCGTGCTGGCGCTGCAGTTCCGCAACCACCTCGGGCTGACCCCCGCGTCGCAGCGGCTCTCCTTCGTCCGGGACATCCCCGCGGTCGGGCTCGGCGCCGTCGGCTTCGTCGTCCTGTCCTACGTGATCGTCGCGGCCAGTTCGAACGCGGTGAACCTCACCGACGGCCTCGACGGGTTGGCCGCCGGGGCGTCGGCGATGGTGCTCGGCGCCTTCACGCTCATCGCGTTCCTGCAGTACCGCAACCAGTGCGGGACCAACCCCGTCGGCGGCTGCTACACGGTGCGCGACCCCCTGGACGTCGCCCTGGTCGCCGCCGCGGCGATGGCCGCCTGCTTCGGGTTCTTGTGGTGGAACGCCTCGCCGGCGCAGATCTTCATGGGTGACACCGGCTCGATGGCGCTCGGCGGGCTGATGGCGGGGCTGGCGGTCGTGACGCACACCGAACTGCTGCTGGCGGTGCTCGGCGGGCTCTTCGCCGCCGTCACGCTCTCGGACGTCATCCAGATCGGCTGGTTCAAGATCACCCGCATCCGGACGGGGACCGGTCGGCGCGTCTTCCGCATGGCCCCGTTGCACCACCACTTCGAACTCGGCGGCTGGGAGGAGACGACGATCATCGTCCGGTTCTGGATCATGTCCGGGCTGGCCGTCGCGTTCGGGATGGGTCTGTTCTACGCCGATTTCATCGGCAATGGATGAGTTCGCGCCCGGCCGGACGGTGCTCGTGTGTGGGGCGGGCCTGGCCGGGCGGACCGCGGCGCGGGCGCTGCTCGACCGCGGCGCGCGGGTGCTGGTAGCCGACCGGGTCGAGTCCGACGCGACGGCCGCCCTGGCCGCACAGGGCGCGCGCTACATCGGCTCCCCGCCGTCGGTCCCGGACGGCGTCTCGCTGGTCGTCACCTCACCCGGCTGGCGGCCGGACGCGCCGCTGCTGCGAGATGCCGCCTCGCGCGGGCTGGCGGTGCTCGGCGAGGTCGAGTTCGCATGGCGCCTGCGCGGGCCGGGCGCCGCGCCCTGGCTGGCGGTCACCGGCACCAACGGGAAGACGACCACGGTGCGGATGCTGGAGTCGATCCTGCGCGCCGCCGGACACGACGCCCTCGCCGTCGGCAACGTGGGCGTCCCGGTCATCGAGGCCGTCGCCTCCGGCGGCCACGACGTCCTCGCGGTGGAGGTCTCGAGCTTCCAGTTGCACTGGTCCTCGACGTTCGCTCCGGCGGCGGCGGCGCTGCTGAACCTCGCCCCCGACCATCTGGACTGGCACGGGTCGATGGCTGCCTACGCCGCGGCCAAGGCATTGATCTGGCGCGGTCCGGTGGCGATCGGCAACGCCGACGACGCCGGGGTGGAGCGGCTGCTGGCCGCCGCGGCGGCGCCCCGCAAGGTCCGCTTCACCCTGGCCGGCCCCGGCCCGGGGGAACTCGGCGTGCGCGACGGCGTCCTGCTCGACGCGGCGTTCGCGCACGCGCCGGTGCCGCTGCTCCCGGCGGTGGACGTGCGGCCCTCCGGCGACCACAACGTCGCCGATGCGCTGGCCGCGGCCGCGCTCGCACGCAGCTTCGGGGTGCCGGCCGAGGCCGTCGCGGCCGGGTTGCGATCCTTCGTCCCGGATCCGCACCGCAACCAGTTCGTCGTGAGCTCGGGTGGCATCGACTGGGTGGACGACAGCAAGGCCACCAACCCGCATGCGGCTCGCGCGTCGCTGCTGGCCTACCCGAGCGTCGTGTGGCTCGCGGGCGGGCAGCTCAAGGGTGCTCCGGTCGAGGAGTTGGTGGCCGAGGTGGCGCGGCGGCTGCGCGCCGTCGTGCTGCTGGGCCAGGACCGGGCCGAGATCGCCGCCGCCCTGCGGCGACACGCACCGGATGTGCCGGTGATCGACGTCGTCAGGACGGACGATGGGGCCATGTCCGAGGCCGTGCGCGCCGCGGCCGGGTGCGCGCGCCCCGGCGACACGGTGCTGCTCGCCCCGGCCGCCGCGTCCTACGACATGTTCTCCGGCTACTCCGCGCGCGGTGCCGCCTTCGCGGCGGCCGCCCGCGCGCTGCCGCACCCATGAGGCTGCCGGCGCAGGTTGCGGGCATCGGCGACGCCGTGTCGGCGACGGTGTCGGCCGTGTCGGCGGCCGTCGTCACCCCCCTGCGCGTCGTCGCCGGCGGCGGGGACGACGATCCGGCGCGCCGCCCCGGGGGCCGCTTCCTCGAGCGTCCCTACGCGTCCGTGGTGCTGCTGCTGCTGACCGCGGCGGGGCTGCTGGGCTTCGGGGTGCTGATGGCCGTGTCGACCACGATCGCCGCGTCCCACGACGGCGGCGGCGGGTCGATCTGGACCCAGGTCGTCAAGGAGGCGCTGTTCATCGCCGTCGGTCTGCCGATCTGCTGGATCGGGCTGCGGCTGCCCCCCGGGCCTACCGGTTCCTGGTGTA
>SCQZ01000023.1 GCA_004299665.1 Jatrophihabitans sp. | reverse complement strand
GGGTGGTGTCGTGGGTGGTGCGCAGGGTGTCGGCGAGGGTGCGGGCGTGGTCCAGGTAGCCGGTGAGGGCGGTCTCGGGGGCGTGGTGGTGGTGTCGGGGGTAGGTGAGGTGTCCGTCGTGGTCGTAGCCGAGCATGGCCAGGCGCAGCGGTGGTTCGGTGGCCCCGTCGCGGTGGTGCCACAGGCCGGTGGTGGGTGCGAAACGGTACAGGGGTGTGAACAGGTGCCCGTCGCGGGCGACGAACCGGACGGCTTCGATGAGGTAGTCGACGACGGCCTCGGAGAGGAAGTAGTTGAAGTTGACGCGGACCCAGCCGGGTTTGACGCCTTCGCAGCCGGCGGCGATCTGGTCGGCGTAGCGGCGGGAGCGGTCGGTGTCGATGCCGAGCAGGCGGTGGCCGTAGGGGCCGGCGCAGGAGCAGCCGCCGCGGGACTGGATGCCGAACAGGTCGTTGAGGAGGGCGACGACGAAGTTGTGGTGCAGGTGCCGGCCGGAGGGGGAGCGGATGACGAAGGAGACGATGGACAGTCGGTCGGCGCGGGGGCTGCCGAGCAGTTCCAGGGCGGGTTCGCCGGCCCAGGCGGTGAAGGCGCGGGCCAGGAAGGTGTCCTCCTGGGCTTTGATGACCTCGGTGCCGACGGCCTGTTTGAGGGCGAACACCAGCCCGGCGCGGATGGACTCGATGATGGCGGGGGTGCCGCCCTCCTCGCGGTGGACCGGGTCGTGCAGGTAGTGCTGCTCGGTCTCGTTGACGTACTCGACGGTGCCGCCGCCGGGGACGTCCGGGACGCGGTTGGTGAGCAGGTCCCGGCGGGCCACGAGCACGCCGGGGGTGCCGGGGCCGCCGACGAACTTGTGCGGGCTCAGGAAGATCGCGTCCTTGTAGGACAGCCGGCGGCCGGGTTCGGCGGCCATCCGGATCGGCACGTAGGGGGCGGCTGCGGCGTAGTCCCAGAACGACAGCGCGCCGTGCTCGTGCAGCATCGTGGCCACCGCCGCGGTGTCGGTGAGGATGCCGGTGACGTTGCTGGCCGCGGAGAACGAGCCGATCTTGACCGGCCGGTCCGCGTGGCGGCGCAGTTCGCGCTGCAGCGCCGCCAGGTCGACGTGCCCGTCGGCGTCCTCGCCGATCACCACCACGTCGGCGATCGACTCGCGCCACGGCAGTTCGTTGGAGTGGTGCTCGAACGGGCCCAGGAACACCACCGGCCGCTGCCCGGCCGGGATGTGCTCGCCCAGGTGGTAGCGGTCCTGCAGCTGCGACGGGATCCGGATCCCGAGAATCCCGACCAGCTTGGCGATCGCGCCGGTCGACCCCGACCCCGCGAAGATCACCACGTCATCGGCCGTGCCGCCCACCGCCTCGTGGATCACCGCCCGGGCGTCCTCACGCAACCGGGTCGTCTGCAGACCCGTCCCGGAGGACTCGGTGTGGGTGTTCGCGTACCGCGGGAGCACCTCGGAACGGATGAAGTCCTCCACGAACCCCAACGCCCGCCCGGACGCCGTGTAATCGGCATACGTCACCCGCCGCGGCCCGAACGGACCCTCCATCACCGCGTCGTCCCCGATGATCGACTCACGGATCCGGCGCAGCAGCGGGGTGTCGGTGGATGCTCGTGCGGTGCCCGGCATGGCGCCTCTCCTCCTCGGACGTTCCCCGTCGATGATGCGCCGCCCTACCGTGCGGCCGCCGCCGCGGTGAGTCCCGCGCCGATCTCGTCCTCCACGTAGCGCGGGCGGCCGGCGAGCATGCCGGCGACGGTCATGATCGCGGTCATGGCGAAGAGCAACGCGAGCGGCAGCCCCCACGACCCGGATGCCGAGTGCAGCACCCCGAACAGCAGCGGCCCGCTGCCGGCCAGGACGTACCCGATCGACTGGGTGAAGGCCGACAGCGAGGTCGTCACGTCGGCCGAGCGCGACCGCAGGCCGATCATCGTCAGCGCGAGCGGGAACGAACTGCTGCCGATGCCGGTAAGCACCATCCACAGCCACGCGCCGCCGGCCGGCGCGACGGCCATCCCGGCGTAGGCGACCACGTAGCAGCCGGCGAGCGCGAGGATCGTGCCTCGATGGTGGCGAGCGGGGATGCGGGGCACCACCATCGACGTCGGGATCGTGACCGCGGCGAGGACCGCCACCATCGCGCCCGCGGTGTCGGCCGCCTGGCCGTGGTCGCGCAGGAAGGTCGCGAACCAGCCGAAGGCGATGTAGGCCTGCGCGGACTGGAACCCGAAGAAGATCGTCAGCATCCAGGCCGTGGGGCTGCGCAGCAGGTGGCGTGCGCCGATCCGGTCCCGGTCCCGGTCCGCAGGCCGGTCGTGGCGCAGCGTCGGCAGCCACGGCAGGACGGCGAGCGCACTGAGCAGCGCCCACGAACCCAGGCCGGTGCGCCAGCCGTCGCCGACCGAGCCGAGCGGAACCGTCAGGCCCGCCGCGGCGGTCGTGCCGACGGCGAGCGCGGTGGTGTAGATCGCCGTCATCGTCCCGATGCGGTGGGGGAAGTGCAGCTTGACCAGGGGCGGGAGCAGCACGTTCGCCGCCGCGCCCCCGGCCAGGGCGGGGATGCTCAGCAGCAGGAACGCCGCGGCCGATCCGACGAACACGCGGGCGAGCATGCCGGCCGTCATGACGACGATCGACGCGACGAGCAGGCGGTGCAGGCCGTACCGGCGTCCGAGTGCCGGGGTGATGGATCCCAGGGCGGCGAAGCACAGCACGGGCAGCGTGGTCAGCAGGCCGGCCACCGCGGCCGAGGTGTGCAGGCCGTGCTGGACGTCGTCCAGCACGGCGCCGACGCTGGTGACCGCCGTGCGCATCGACAGGCCGGTCAGGACCAACCCGGCGACGAGCAGGCGGCGGAAGGTCACAAGGGCCGAATGCTACTCACCCGGTCGGCAGCGTGTAGTCGGCGAACCGGTCCCGCAGGGTCTTCTTGGAGAACTTGCCGACGCTCGTCTTGGGGACCTCGTCGATGAACACCACGTCGTCGGGTACCTGCCACGAGGACAGCCGACCGCGCAGGAACTCCAGCAACTCCTCCTTGCTCACCTGCTCGCCGTCACGCACGACCACGCACGCGAGCGGACGCTCACCCCACTTCGGGTGCGGCAGCGCGATCACGGCGGCCTCGGCAACCAGCGGGTGCGCCATCAGCTCGTTCTCGAGTTCGACCGAGCTGATCCACTCGCCGCCGGACTTGACCAGGTCCTTGGTGCGGTCGACCAGGCGCAGGTAGCCCAGCGGCGAGATGGCGGCGACGTCGCCGGTCCGCAGCCAGCCGTCCGGGCTGAACTGCTCCCCGGGCGCGTCGGTGCGGTAGTACTGGCGCGCCAGCCACGGCCCGCGGGCCTCGAGCTCGCCGGTGTGCTCGTCGTCCCAGGGCAGCTCCTCGCGGGTCTGCGGGTCCACGATGCGCAGGTCCACCCCGGGCGGGGCGATCCCCTGGGTCGCCCGGATGCTCGCCTGTGTTTCGTCGTCGGCGTCCGCGACCTCGTCGCGCAGGTAGCAGACGGTGCCCAGCGGCGACATCTCGGTCATGCCCCACGCCTGCGTGATCGGCAGGCCGATCGTGGTACGCCACGCCTCGGACAGCGAGCGGGGCACCGCCGACCCGCCGCAGACCACGACGCGCAGGTGGGACAGGTCGTGCGCGGCGAGCATCGGCACCATCCCCATCCAGATCGTCGGGACGCCGGCGGCGACGGTGACCTGCTCGGACTCCATCAGGGCCAGCAGGGCGGCGGGGGACAGGTCCGGGCCAGGCATGATCAGCGCGGCGCCGCCGAGGAAGGCGGCGTACGGCAGCCCCCACGCGTTCGCGTGGAACATGGGCACCACGGGCAGCACCCGGTCGCGGTCGTTCATGCTGAAGGCGCTGGAGGTCAGCGAGGCGTTCGAGTGCAGCCAGGTCGAGCGGTGCGAGTACAGCACGCCCTTGGGGTTGCCGGTCGTGCCGCTCGTGTAGCAGATCGCCGCGGCCCGGTGCTCGTCGTCGACGCGGTCGGTGAGGTCCAGTTCCTGCTGCGCGCCGACCAGTTCGGTGTAGTCCAGGACGCGCGGGTCGTCGGGGATCTCGGCCGGCGCGCCGTCGTCCATGACGACGATGTGCTTGAGCGTCCGCAGCTGCGGCAGGTACTTGGCGAACAGGGGCAGCAGCGACCGGTCGACGAAGACGGCCTCGTCCTCGGCATGGTTGAAGGTGTAGACGAGTTGCTCGGGGAAGTAGCGGATGTTGCCGGTGTGCATGACGCGGCCGCTGCCGGGGATCGCGAAGTACAGCGCCAGGTGCCGGGCCGTGTTCCACGCGAACGTCGCGACCCGGCCGTCGGGGGACACGCCGAGGGCGTCCAGCGCCGCGGCGATCCGGCGGGTCTGGGCACCCACGTCGGCGAACGTCGCCCGCTCCAGGCCGGTGGCGGTCCTGGTCACGACCGCGCGGGTCGGGAAGAACCGCATGCCCCGCTCGAAGATCCAGTTGGTGGTCAGTGGCACGTCCTGCATCAGTCCCTGCATGACCGCGATCGTCGCGGAGACGCGTCGTGACGGCAACCCCGGCCGGGCGGTCAGTGCCCGCGGCGGACGGTGAAGGTGCGGGTGTCCACCGACGCGGCCCCGAAGTAGGCCGACGCGCCCGCCAGGAAGGAGCGCAGCGCCGGGTCGTCGGCCTCGTCCACCAGGCGTGCGCCGCGCAGGTAGGTGGCGACCTCGTGCTCCGTGCCCGGTGGCCCGGGCGGCGCGTCGAAGGTGACGGTGGTGACGTTGCGACGGTCCGGGTTCGGCCGGCCGTCGAGGTGCGGGACGAGGTCGCGGCGGTTCTCCAGCGCCAGCACCGCGATCGTGGCGGGCACCGTGCCGACGGTGACGGCGACCGGGGAGCCGACCGTGACGACATGCGTGACCGAGTACCCCCGGGCGGCGGCGTCGCGGGCGGCGTCGACGGCGATCATGCCCCCCTGGCTGTGGCCGACGAGCATGATGTCGTCAGCCGGCCCGATACCGGCCTGTCGCAGCGCCGTGAACACGCCCTGCTCGTAGGAGCAGTCGCGCCCGACGAGGGCGCGGGCGTTGGTGGTCATGTCGGCGACGTCGCCGGTGCCGACCGTCAACGACTTCGTGCCGGTGATGTCGACGATCACGCGGCGCGTGCCGTCCGCGCCGGTGAGGATGCGGACGTCGATCGCGCCGTGCCGGCCGCTGTCCCCGCGCCGCGCGAGGCCGCGCACGACGTCGGTCAGGTTGCGCGGCGGCCGTCCCGCCGCGCCGCCGGTGTCCCGGCCGGTGGGGCGCACCACCGGGTGGCCGTCCGGGGTGAGTTGCAGATCCAGCATCAGGGCCAGGCCCGGGACGCTCGCCACCGCGGCGTTCAGGGCGGCGTCGACCAGGCCGAGGTTGTCCTCGAGCACGGTCCACCCGGCCGCGGCGGGGTCACCGGTGCGCAGCAGGGCGGCCCCGAAGGTGAGCGGCGCCAGTTCCAGGTGCAGCCCGGCGGCGACCAGCCCCGTGAACCGGCTCCACAGCCGCTCGAGCACGCCCTCGTCGGCGTGGTCGTACATGTCCGCCGTCACGGACAGCGCGTGCCCGATGCGGCCCAGGTCCGCGGCGAGCGCCTCGGCGGCGGCGACCGATGCCCGGACCCGCGCGTGGACCTCGAACCCGGGCCCGGCGAAGCCCGGGTCGGTCGCGTGGACGGGTCCGCGGCAGGCGTCCGCGGCGGTCTCGACACCGGCCGCGGCGGTGGCCATCAGGTGCGCGGCCGTGCGCAGGTCGTCGGTCCGGGCGTCGATGCCGGTCGAGCCCCCGGTGACGTCCGGCCCACCGGTCACGGTGCCGACGCGAGCGATGCGGCGACCTTCGCGAGGGCGACGGCGTGGTGCCGGGCGGTCGCTGCCGCCTCGTCCATGCCGCCCGCGATCCGCACCGCACGCTCGGCGGCCTGCCGGGCGCGGCTGGTGAAGACCGTCGCCGCCGGGGAGTTCCAGCGGGTGCTCTCGGCGGTCGCGACGATCCGCCGCGCCTGCGCCCGCAGTTCGTCGGCCTGCGCGGCGAGCACCCGCGCGAGCCGCCACCACGGTGCGGGATCGGGTGCCGTCAGCAGGGCGGGCATACTGCCGAGGGTGGCCCGCGAGCAGCACGCCGCGAGGACCCAGCGGCCCCGGTTGTGGACGGGGCACGCCACCGTCCACAGCGTGCCGCCGGCACTTGACGGCGGCATCCGTGCTTGAATGGGCCCACCGAAATGACACCGGTGCAATTACCCGAGAGGGAGCAGGACGCATGGAGTTCGCGCAGGCCGCCACCGGCCCGTCGAGCGCGCCGGACGGGACCGACGGCGTCGGTGGCACGGACGGCCACGACGCTGCCGGCGGGCTCAGCCGCCGCGACCGGGAGATCCTCGCCTTCGAACGGCAGTGGTGGAAGTACGCCGGCGCCAAGGAGCAGGCGATCCGCGAACTGTTCGACATGTCCACGACGCGCTACTACCAGGTCCTCAACGCGCTGATCGACGCCCCGGCCGCGCTCGCCGCGGACCCGATGCTCGTCAAGCGCCTGCGCCGGCTGCGCGCCACCCGGCAGCGGCAGCGGTCGGCCCGGCGGCTCGGGTTCGAGGTCTGATCAGCACTCCCGATCGCACCAGCCGCGCGATGCAGCGGCGCCGGCGCCGGGAGCGGATTGCCGGATCCGCGCTCGCCGTGCTGGGTGTCGTGATCTTGGTCATCGCGATCCTGGCCGTCCGCCAGCACCGCGACAGCGGTGCCGTGGCGGGGACGCTGAAGACCCCGACCCGTACGGCCTCGCCCTCGCCGACCGGGTCCCACACCGGCTCGCACACCGGATCGCCCAGCCCCGGCCCGTCGTCGTCGCCCTCCTCGGCCGCGGTCGCGAAGCTGCCGCTCGTTGTCCTGAACAACACGACGACCACCGGACTGGCGCAGACCGCCGCGCAGCGGTTCGAGGCCGGCGGCTGGACGGTCACGAAGTACGCCAACTACCAGAACGACATCATCTCGACCTGCGCCTACTACGACCCGGGCGTCCCCGGCGCGCAGGCCGCGGCGCAGGTGTTGCAGCAGCAGTTCCCGACCATCAAGCGCGTCCAGCCGCAGTTCTCGCAGCTGTCCTCGTGGAACAGCCCGATCGTGGTGATCCTGACCGCGGACTACTCGGCGAGCTAGCCCCGGGCGGTGTGCGACAATGGCCGCACAACCGAACAGCACGGCTCATCCAGAGGGGCAGAGGGACCGGCCCGGCGAAGCCCCGGCAACCGTGCGCGAGATCTGAGCGTCGCTGCGACGCGAGGCCGCCGCGCAGCTGGTGCCAACTCCGGCCCGGGCGTCCAGTCCGGGAAAGATGAGGAGAAAGGCCTCGTACCGCTGTGACTGCCGCCCTGCAGATCCCCACCTCCCCGGCCGACGCGCTGGTGTGCCGCAACTGCGGCGCCCGGTTCCCGCTCGGCGCCCAACACGCCTGCTTCGAGTGTTTCGGGCCGCTCGAGATCGGCTACGACACCGAAGCCCTGGCGCGGGTGACCCGCGCGGACGTCGAGTCCGGCCCCCACTCGATCTGGCGCTATGCCGGCCTGCTGCCCGTCGGGCAGGACGCCTCGTCCCGCGTCGACTCCGGCACCGGTATGACGCCGTTGATCCGCGCCGACCGGCTCGGCGAACAGTTGGGCTTCACCGCGCCGCTGTGGGTCAAGGACGACTCGGCCAACCCCACGCACTCGTTCAAGGACCGCGTGGTCTCGATCGCCATCACCGCGGCGCGCGAACTCGGGTTCGAGCGCATCGCCTGCGCCTCGACCGGCAACCTGGCGAACTCGGTCGCCGCCCACGCCGCACGGATCGGGATGCCCTCGATCGTGTTCGTGCCGGCGGACCTGGAGCCGGCCAAGATCGTGCAGACCGCGGTGTACGGCGGCACGCTCGTCGGCATCCAGGGCTCCTACGACGACGTGAACCGGCTGTGCTCCGAGCTGGCCGAGACCGACGAGTTCGAGCGGACCGGCTTCGTGAACGTCAACGTCCGCCCGTACTACGCCGAGGGGTCCAAGACGCTCGGCTACGAGGTCGCCGAGCAGCTGGGCTGGCGGCTGCCGGGGCAGTACGTCGCGCCGATGGCCTCCGGTTCGATGCTGACGAAGATCCACAAGGCGTTCAAGGAGCTGGTCGCCGGCGGGCTCGTCCCGCAGTCGTCCTGGCGGGTGTTCGGCGCGCAGTCCGCGGGGTGCGCGCCGATCGCGACCGCCTTCGCGCAGGGCTGGGACGTGCCGCAACCGGTCAAGCCGACCGGCATCGCGAAGTCGCTGAACATCGGCAACCCGGCCGACGGCCCGTACGCGCTGGACGCGGTGCGCTCCACCGGTGGCGCGATGGCATCGGTGGACGACGACGAGATTCGCGAGGGGATCCGGTTGCTCGCCCGCACGACCGGGGTCTTCGCCGAGACCGCCGGTGGGGTGACCGTGGCCGTGCTGCGCAAGCTGGTCCGGTCCGGGCAGCTGGACCCGTCGGTGGAGACCGTCGTGTACAACACCGGCGACGGCCTCAAGACGGTGGACGCGATCAGCGACGGCGCGCGCCCGACGGCCGTCATCCCCGCGACGCTCAAGGGGATGCGCGAGGCCGGCCTGCTCTGACACCGCCCGCACCGGGCGGACATATGAGGGGAAAAGGGAGATGCCGGCGCCGCTGTTCAGGGCGGTTCCCTAACGATTGCCGTTGCCGTATAGCGCGGGACGGGCGGTAACCGGTATCGTCCGCCCCGGTCGAAGTGACGAGTTTTCGCAAGCGGAAGTACCACGGCCCCACCCGGGCACGTGCGCTGCAGTAAGCGGGACCAGATCGAAGACCCCGGGTACCACGCGGTGTGGCGCCCGGATCGGCCCCTAGCAAGGAGTGCACGTGGCACAGGGCACCGTGAAGTGGTTCAACAACGAGAAGGGCTACGGCTTCATCGCCGTGGACGGCGGGCAGGACGTCTTCGTCCACTACAGCGCCATCCAGGCCGACGGCTACCGCTCGCTGGACGAAGGCCAGCGCGTGGAGTTCGAGGTCGCCCAGGGCCCCAAGGGCCCGCAGGCGGACGCCGTCCGCATCGTCGGCTGAACCAGACCACAGCCTGAGAACCCGGCCCGGTCCCGCGCGAGCGGGGCCGGGCCGGTCGCGTCGGCGCCGGATGCCGGGCCGGTCGCGGTCCGGCCGTTGCCGGACCGGCGCAGCGCCCCGCCCCGGCCGCTTGCACTCGGGGGCGGCGAGTGCCAGACTTTCGTTAGCACTCGGCTAGGATGAGTGCTAACGGCTGGAGTGAGACGCCCCCCGAAGGGGCGTCGTCCGTCGCGGGCACTGCCGCCGACCCCAGAGGTTGTTCATCGAAGGGACGACAACTCACATGGCAAAGCTGATCGCGTTCGACGAGGAGGCCCGTCGCGGCCTCGAGCGCGGCATGAACACACTCGCCGACGCCGTGAAGGTGACGCTGGGCCCCAAGGGCCGCAACGTCGTGTTGGAGAAGAAGTGGGGCGCCCCCACGATCACCAACGACGGTGTCAGCATCGCGAAGGAGATCGAGCTCGAGGAGCCGTACGAGAAGATCGGCGCCGAGCTCGTCAAGGAGGTCGCCAAGAAGACCGACGACGTCGCCGGTGACGGCACCACCACAGCGACCGTCCTCGCCCAGGCGCTGGTCCGCGAGGGGCTGCGCAACGTCGCGGCCGGCGCGAACCCGATGGCCCTCAAGCGCGGCATCGAGCAGGCGGTCACCTCGGTCTCCGAGGTCCTGGGCAACATGGCCAAGGACGTCGAGACCAAGGAGCAGATCGCGGCGACCGCGTCGATCTCCGCCGCCGACACCAGCGTCGGCGAGCTCATCGCCGAGGCGATGGACAAGGTCGGCAAGGAAGGCGTCATCACCGTCGAGGAGAGCAACACCTTCGGCCTCGAGCTCGAGCTCACCGAGGGCATGCGCTTCGACAAGGGTCACCTGTCGCAGTACTTCGTGACCGACGCCGAGCGCATGGAGGCCGTCCTGGACGAGCCCTACCTGCTCATCCACGAGGGCAAGATCTCCAACGTCAAGGATCTGCTGCCGCTGCTGGAGAAGGTCATGCAGACCGGCAAGCCGCTGGCGATCATCGCCGAGGACGTCGAGGGCGAGGCGCTTGCCACCCTGGTCGTCAACAAGATCCGCGGCACCTTCAAGTCCGTCGCCGTCAAGGCCCCGGGCTTCGGTGACCGCCGCAAGGCCATGCTGCAGGACATCGCGATCCTGACCGGTGGCCAGGTCATCACCGAGACGGTCGGCCTGAAGCTGGAGAACGCGACCCTGGACCTGCTGGGCAAGGCGCGCAAGTTCACCACGACGAAGGACGAGACGACCATCGTCGAGGGCGCCGGCGACGCCGACCAGATCCAGGGCCGGGTCAACCAGATCCGCGCCGAGATCGAGAAGAGCGACTCCGACTACGACCGCGAGAAGCTGCAGGAGCGGCTGGCCAAGCTGGCCGGCGGCGTTGCGGTGATCAAGGTCGGGGCGGCCACCGAGGTGGAGCTCAAGGAGCGCAAGCACCGCATCGAGGACGCCGTGCGCAACGCCAAGGCGGCCGTCGAGGAGGGGCTGCTGCCCGGTGGTGGCGTGGCGCTCGCCAACGCCGCCGCGACCGCGTTCGACAAGCTCGACCTCTCCGGTGACGAGGCGACCGGCGCGAACATCGTCAAGGTCGCGCTGACCGCTCCGCTCAAGCAGATCGCGATCAACGCCGGTCTCGAGGGCGGCGTCGTCGCGGAGAAGGTGGCGACGCTCGAGCCGGGTCACGGCCTGAACGCCGCGACCGGCGAGTACGTCGACATGTTCGCCGCGGGCATCGTCGAGCCGCGCAAGGTGACCAACTCGGCGCTGCAGAACGCCGCGTCGATCGCCGCGCTGTTCCTCACCACCGAGGCCGTCGTGGCCGACAAGCCGGAGAAGGCCGCCCCGGCCATGCCCGGCGGTGGCGGCATGGGCGGTGACATGGACTTCTGATCGCTCGCGATCAGAAGCGAAGGCACAGTTGATCGCTTGCGATCAGAAGCGAAGGCACAGTTGATCGCAAGCGATCAGAAGCTCTGACGAGGGGCG
The DNA here is from genome assembly GCA_004299665.1 of Jatrophihabitans sp. Taxonomy (GTDB): domain Bacteria; phylum Actinomycetota; class Actinomycetes; order Mycobacteriales; family Jatrophihabitantaceae; genus FW021-bin43. The sequence goes on along the minus strand of SCQZ01000023.1, from coordinate 4,021 downwards.
GTCCCGCAAGGGACCGCCCCTTCGTCGTACCCGGTACCCTCCGCGAACGTGCCTGCGCGGGACGCGCTATGGCGCGTCAGGTGCAGGAAGATCGGGAACCGTGCCGCCGTCTCATCCGAGCAGTTCGTCGACGTAGCACCAGCGCCACGCCTCGCCCGGCTCGACGGAGCGCATCACCGGATGCCCGGTCCCGCGGAAGTGCCCGGTGGCGTGCCGGCGCGGCGAGGAGTCGCAGCAGCCCACGTGCCCGCACGTCAGGCACAGCCTCAGGTGCACCCAGGTGGTGCCCTCGCGCACGCAGTCCTCGCAGATCCCGGGCGTGCGGGGGGTCATGACGCGCGGCGCCTGGCGCAGGTGCTCGCAGTCGCCGGCGCGGCGGGTGTCGGTGACCAGTTCGTCGTCGAGGCGGGCTGCGGCGTCCTGGACACGGTCCAGCGTGGACTCCTCGACGTCGATCGCCGACAGCGCCGAGCGCAGCACGTCGTCGTCGTAGCGGCCGCTGTCGCGCGCCGCGAGGATCGAGGCCCGCTCGGCCGCCAGCATCTGCAGGCGCAGCCGGCGGTAGGCGGCGGCCGGTGGCTCGACCTCGCTCTGGGACCTGCCGAGTTGCTCCCAGATCGCGTTGCTGCGGCGCATCGCGCGCTCGCGCAACTGGGCCACCACCTCGGGCGAGTCCTCGGGCGCGACGGCCCGGTCCAGCGCCTGCAGGCCCGCGTGGGCCGCGGCGGTGACCAGCGACGCCGCCTGCAGGGCGTCCTCGGCCGGGTCGGGGCGGGGCAGGTCGAGGCGGCGCACCAGCCAGGGCAGCGTCAGCCCGTGGATCAGCAGCGTCCCGGCCACCACCGTGAACGCGGCCAGGGCGAGGACGTCGCGCTCGGGCGTGCCGTGCGGGATCAGGAACACCGCCGCCAGGGTGACGACGCCGCGCATCCCGGCCCACGACACCGCGCTCGCCTCGGCCCACCGCCACCAGTCGCGCCGGATCAGGATGAAGAACCCGGTGCCCGCGAACACGTAGGCGATCCGGACCAGGATCGTCGCGGCCAGCACGGCCAGGCACGGCGGCACCACCTGCGTCCAGTCCAGGTGCTCGGCCCGCACGCCCTCGATCAGCCGCCGGATCTGCAGGCCGATGAGCAGGAACACGACGTTCTCCAGCAGGAACGCGATCGTGCGCCAGTTGATGTTCTCGGCGATGCGTGAGCCGGCCGACTGCAGCACCGGCGCCTTGTGCCCCATGATCAGCCCGGTCACCACGACCGCGAGCACGCCGCTGGCGTGCAGCCGCTCGGCGGGCAGGAACGCCACGTACGGCGCCATGAACGACAGCGTCGTGTCCAGCACCGGGTCGGTCACGAAGCGCCGGACGAAGGCCAGCACGGCGGCGGCGAGCAGTCCGACGATCAGGCCGCCGCCCGCCGCCCGCACGAAGTCCCACCCCACCTGCCACGGGGAGACGGTCACGGTCAGTGCGGCGATCGCGGTGTTCAGGGCCACCAGGGCGGTCGCGTCGTTGAGCAGGCTCTCGCCCTCCAGCACCGTCACGATGCGCCGCGGCAGCCCGACACGGCGCGCGACCGTCGTGGCCGCGACCGCGTCCGGCGGCGCGACGACGGCCCCGAGCGCGAATGCCGCGGCCAGGGAGACTCCTGGGAGGACGGCCCGGGTGACGGCCCCGATCGCCACCGTGCTCACCGCGACCGCCCCGACGCTCAGCAGCGCGATGGCCCGGCGGTTCGCCTTGAAGTCGATCAGGGAGGTGCGGATCGCCGCCGCGTAGAGCAGTGGCGGCAAGAAGCCGTACAGCACGAGGTCCGGGGTCAGCTCGATCTCGAGGAAGCGCGGGACGAACGACAGGGCGACGCCGATGACCACCAGGACCAGCGGCTCGTTCCAGTGCAGCCGGCGCGCGAGCCAGGCGACGGCGCCGACGATGGCGACCAGCGCCAGGATGTCGAGCGCCGCGTGCACCCTGGCATTGTCCCGGTCAGCCGGAGCTGATGGCGTCGGCGGGTGGCGCGGTGATCGTCAGCGGGGCGTTCAGCTTGCTCACCACGACCGTGACCGGGAACTGGCTGCCGCCGAAGGCGATGTCCAGCTGCACCTTGACCGGGCGGTTCTTCGTGTCCAGCCAGATGTCGGTCGCGATCGGGTTGTTGCCCAGGATCGACAGCAGGCTGTCGAGCTTGGCGTTCCCGGTCCCCTTGCCCGGAATGATCTTCATGGCGTAGCGGTGCCCGGTGGCGTCGGTGCCCATGTCGGAGACGTCCTGGGCGTGGCGCACCAACCCGGCGATCGTCGACAGCGAGGTGAGCGCGTCGGTCACCCCCGGTTCGGTGGCCAGCGCCTTCGCGATCGGGTTGCTGCTGGTCGGGCTCACCAGGACCCAGGGCTTGGCGCTGCCGTTGGGCAACTTGACCCATGCCGTCGTCCCGACGGTGACCACCTCGACGGCGGTGCCGGACTCGGTGACGTGGATCTCGGTGGCGCTGGCGTTGCCGTCCTGGAGCACGAGGTCGGCGGTGCTCGTGCCGCCGAGGGCCCCGGTGTCGATGTCCAGGTGGGCCGAGGTGAGGGTGCCGAGCGCGGCGTCGATCCGGCCGGCGAGGGCGGTCGCACCCGTGCTCGCGCCGGTGCCGGTGCCGCCATGTCGCGCCGGCGACCCCGACGACGAGCACCCGGCCACGAGGGCCGCGGTGGCCAGGACCGTGCAGACGAGGGCGGCGCTTCGCTTCACGGCGCCACGGTAGCGCGTGGGGACCGGACCTGATCGGTGCACGTGCCCGGCTACAACGGGCGCAGCAGGTCGTCGGCGTCGACGATCGTGTAGGCGTAGCCCTGCTCGGCCAGGAACCGCTGCCGGTGTGCCGCGTAGTCCGAGTCCAGGGTGTCGCGCGCGACGACCGTGTAGAAGTGCGCCTGGCGGCCGTCGTGCTTGGGCCGCAGCACCCGCCCGAGCCGCTGCGCCTCCTCCTGCCGGGAGCCGAAGGTGCCGCTGATCTGGACGGCCACCGCGGCCTCGGGCAGGTCGATGGAGAAGTTGGCGACCTTGCTCACCACCAGTACCCGCTGCTCGCCGCGACGGAACTCGTCGAAGAGCCGCTCGCGCTCCTTGTTCGGCGTCGATCCCTGGATGACCGGCACTCCCGTGACAACGCCTTCGGTGCCGGGAGTGCCCCCACCGAGGTGCGCGGCGACCTCCTCGAGTTGGTCCAGGTACGCGCCGATCACCAGGATCTGGTCGTCCGGGTGGCGCTCGACGATCGAGGAGATCACCGCCAGCTTGGTGTGCGCGGTCGCCGCGAGCCGGTAGCGGTCCTCGGGCTCGGCGGTCGCGTATGCCATGCGCTCGGCGTCGGTGAGCGTGACGCGCACCTCGACGCACTCGGCCGGCGCGATCCAGCCCTGGTTCTCGATGTCCTTCCACGGCGCGTCGTAACGCTTCGGCCCGATGAGCGAGAAGACGTCGCCCTCGCGGCCGTCCTCGCGGATCAGCGTGGCGGTCAGGCCGAGCCGGCGTCGCGACTGCAGGTCGGCGGTGAGACGGAAGATCGGCGCCGGCAGCAGGTGCACCTCGTCGTAGACGATCAGGCCCCAGTCCCGCGAGTCGAACAGCTCCAGGTGCCGGTACTCGCCGTTGCGCCGCGTCGTCATGATCTGGTACGTCGCGATCGTGACGGGGCGGATCTCCTTCTTCTCGCCGCTGTACTCGCCGATCTCCTCCTCGGTCAGGGACGTCCGCGCCATCAGTTCCCGCTTCCACTGCCGGCCGGCGACGGTGTTGGTCACCAGGATCAGCGTGGTCGCCTTCGCCTGCGCCATCGCCGCCGCGCCGACGAGCGTCTTGCCCGCGCCGCACGGCAGCACGACGACGCCGGAGCCGCCCTCCCAGAACATGTCGACGGCCTGCTGCTGGTAGTCGCGCAGCTGCCAGTCGGACTGGTCCAGCTCGATGGGGTGCGCCTCGCCGTCGACGTAGCCGGCCAGGTCCTCGGCCGGCCAGCCGACCTTGAGCAGCGCC
>SCQZ01000230.1 GCA_004299665.1 Jatrophihabitans sp. | reverse complement strand
TCGCTGCCGCGACGCCGACGCGGTCGACCGCTGCCACAACTGCCGGCAACCGACGGGCGACGACACCGACCCCGACACCAACGCCGTCGGGAGCCACGCCTACCGTGCCGGCATCGCTGACCTCCGCGCCCGCGTCTGCCGCAGCAGTCACAACCGCGTCCCCGGCCGGCACGGCGCAATCCGGCATGCCGGCCGTCACTCCGGTCGCCGCAAGCCTGCGAGCGACGCCGGCCGGAAGCGCGCACCTCCCCTGGTGGCTTGCGGCCGGTGCGGTGATCGCAGCCGCGGCCCCGGGGGCCGCCGCCCTGTTCCGCCTGCGCTGGCAGCGTCGGTAGCCCCAAACAACGGCGACCGGACACCCGCGGCGGCACCCACGGCACACCGCCGGACCGGCCGACGGGCCGGCTACGTCACGCCGTCCTTGCTCAGACGTGCTTGCAGACGAACTTCAAGATCGCGATGTGCTTCTCGGTGTCGCGCTGCATCTGCTCGACCAGCAAGCTCCACAACGTCGTCTTCTTCAGTGCCCGCAACTCGTGCTGCAAACCCTTGAGTTCGTCCAGATCGGACTCCTCGTTGGCCAGCAACTCCTTCGCGCCGGCGAGCACCGCGTCCCGGTCTGCCCGGTCGAAGTCCATCGCGGGGACGGCGGGCTCACGGTCGATGTCGTGCACCTCCGCCTCGAGGGTGTTCGCCAGTTCGGTGAAGACGCGGTGGTGGCTCATCTCGTCCTCGATCAGCAGGTCCACGAGGTAGGCGAAGGCCTGGGACTCGGTGGTCCGGGCGACCTCGACGTAGCGTCGCAGCATCGCACCCTCGGTCTCCACGTGCGTCCTCATATAGGCCAGCAGCCGTACCGGCAGCGGCGGTTCCTCGATGATCACGTCGGTCGACCACATGGCGATCCCTTCCGCTGGCGAGGCCGGTCCCGTTCGATCGAGCTCCGGCGACACCGATCCTCGCCCAGCACGACCGAGTCCGAATAGGGACGAAGGGACCGAGATCGGCGCCCCGGCCCCAGGTCAGCGAGGCGGCCGGCCGGACGGCGCGTCGCGGTGCGCCGAGCGGTACGACCGCGGGCTCAGCCCGAACTCGCGCCGGAACGCCCGCGAGAAGTACTCCGCGGACTCGAAGCCGGACTGCTGCGCGATCTCCTCGACGCTGCCGATCGTCCGCCGTGAGGCCAGCAGGTCTGCCGCATGCTCCAGCCGGCGCCGCCGGATCAGCGCGGCCGGGCTCTCCGGCCCGGCGAAGGCGCGATAGAGCTGCCGCAGCGAGACGCCCAGTGCCGCGGCAACCTCCGAGGGCGTCAGCTGCGGATCGCGTGCCCGCTCATCGATGATCATCTCGATCCGCCGGCGCAGGGAGGCGCTGCGCTGATCCTGCGGCGACGAGGCGGAGGCGGTGCGCAGCAGCAGCCCCGCCAACGACCCGAGGTGGCGATCGAGCCCGACCAGGCTGCTCGCCGAACCGAGCCCGGCCGTGTCGGCCAGCAGCAGCCCGACCGACGCGCGCACCAACGCGACCTGGAACGGCGTCATCGCAAAGCTCTGCCCGCACATCGCGGCCGCCGCCTTCGCCTCCATGCCCAGCAGCGGCACATGGGCGTTGAGCGTGATCAGGTGCCCCGCGCCGTGGAACTGTTCGGATACCGCGGCGGCCGGATCGATCACCATCAGGATCGCGCCGCCGAGCGTCGCGCCAGGGTCGAAGACCGAGGCGGACGACTCGCCCCGTATCAGCAGGTGGATCGCCGTCACGCGCGAGCCCGGGATCGTGCGTGCCGGCCGGCTCACCTCGGCGCCGCTGACCGTGCTCGCCGACAGGAAGCACCGCGTGCCGCGCATCCGGGCGCCCCGGAACGCGAAGGGCGAACGGCCCGCGCGCAGCGGCACGATCCGCAGCCCCAACGGCCCGCCACGCAGGCCCGTCGACGGCTCCTCCGCCCCGTCGTCGGCGACGTCGTACCACCCGATCCCGCCCGGTGGCGGGATCTCGCTGCGCGCCTTGCCGGCTGCCATGCGTGGCGCCCTCCTGCCGGAACGGACGGGGTCGGCCCGGCGGGACGACAGGCCCGGCGCAGAGACTATCCCGACCGGCTCCCGGGCGGTGCGCGAGATAGTCTCGCCCCGGCACGGGTCGACCGTCCGCGAGCGAAGGAGCAGCGCGTGAAGCTCGGCTACCACACCGGCTACTGGTCCGCCGGTCCCCCGGAGGGCATGGCCGAGACGGTTCGGCTCTGCGACGACATGGGGCTGGACTCTGTATGGGCGGCGGAGGCGTACGGCTCGGACTGCCTGACGCCGCTGGCCTGGTGGGGGTCGGGCACGTCGCGGGTCAAGCTCGGCACGAACCTGCTGCAGATGTCGGCCCGGACCCCGACGGCGACCGCCATGGCGGCGATGACGATGGACCACCTGTCCGGCGGACGGTTCGTCCTCGGCATCGGAGCGTCCGGCCCGCAGGTGGTGGAGGGCTGGTACGGGCAGGCGTACCCGAAACCGCTGGCCCGCACGCGGGAGTACGTCGAGGTCGTACGCAAGGTGTTCGCCCGCGACGAACCGGTCAGCTACGACGGCGCGTTCTTCCAGCTGCCGTACCGGGGCGGCAGCGGTCTGGGCAAGGCCCTGAAGTCGACGATCCACCCGTTACGGACGGACATCCCCATCTACCTCGGCGCCGAGGGACCGAAGAACGTCGCGCTGGCCGCGGAGATCGCCGACGGGTGGTTGCCGATGTTCTTCTCGCCGAAGTCGGACGGGTTCTACCGGGCCGCGCTCGCCGAGGGCTTCGCCCGGCCGCGGGCACGGCACGGCCTGGACGACTTCGAGATCGCCGCCTTCGTCCCGGTGGTGCCCTCCGACGATCTCGAGGCGGCGGCCGATCTGGTGCGTCCGTCGCTGGCGCTCTACATCGGCGGCATGGGGGCGAAGTCGATGAACTTCCACGCCGACGTGTTCGCCCGGCTCGGCTACGAGGCGGAGGTCGCCGCGATCCAGGAGCTGTACCTGGACGGCCGCAAGGCCGAGGCGATCGCGGCGGTACCGACGCGCCTGGTCGAGGACGTGGCGCTCGTCGGGCCGACGGCGAAGATTCGCGACGAGTTGCAGCAGTGGGAGCAGACGGTGCTGACGACGATCCTGCTGCAGGCGCCTCCGCCCGCGCTGCGGTTCGTGGTGGAGGCGATCGGCGGCTGACCCGTCGGCGCGTCAGCGACGGTAGTTCGCGGGGTCGTCGAGCAGCGCGCCCAGCCGTGACAGGTCGGCGCTCGCACCGCCGAGTGTCGCGGCCAGTTGCTTGCCCCACAGCAGGTACCGGTGGATGGGGTAGTCGACGTCCACCCCGATGCCGCCGTGCACGTGCTGCACCCGGTGCACCACGCGCTCGCCCGCGTCGGCCGCCCACCACTTCGCGACCAGGACCGCCGTCCCCGCACCCGTGCCCGCGTCGAGCACCGACGCGGCCTGCAGCAACGTCACCCTCATCGCGGCGACGTCGATGTAGCTGTCCGCGAGCTGGTGCGCCACGGCCTGGAAGGTGCCCAGCGGGCGGCCGAACTGCTCGCGGGAGGAGACGTACGAGGCCGCCTGGCGCATCGCGGACTCGGCCACCCCGAGCAGCACCGCGGACAGCGCCAGATCGGCACGGGCCACGGTCCAGGCGGGCGCCCCCGCACCCCCGAGCGGTTCCGCGGCGGCACCCGACAGGTACAGGTGGGCCGCGGGCTCGTGTGACGTCGTCGTCACCGGTTCGACCCGCACCCCGGCACCGCGCGGGTCGAGCAGGAACAGCCGTGGGCCGTCTGCCGTCCCGGCACCGACCACCACCAGATCGGCGAACTGCGCAGCCGGCACCGCCGCCTTCTCGCCGTCGAGCATCCAGCCGTCGCCGGCGAGGACGGCCTTCGTCGCCGGTTCGAGCGGGTCCGGCGCGCCGAACTCCTCCAGCCCGAGGCTGATCATCAGATCCCCGGACGCGGCGCCGGGGATGATCGCTTCGCGCTGGGCGCCGGTGCCGAACCGGTCGACGGCCAGCGCCGCCACGGCCGACGACCACAGCGGGACCGGCGCGACGTACCGACCCTGCTCGGTCAGGACGGCGGCGAGCTCCACCAGGCCGAGCCCGGCGCCGGCCGGTTCGGCCAGCGCGATGGCGAGCAGCCCCGCGTC
>SCQZ01000229.1 GCA_004299665.1 Jatrophihabitans sp. | reverse complement strand
GATGGGGTCGAAGCGCTCGCGGGACCGGATCGGCGCGCTGAAGATCCGGCTGTACGACGGCATGGCCGCCAACGGCATCACCGGCGAGACCGCCGACGCGATCTACGAGAAGGTGCAGGCGTTCGCGGCGTTCGGCTTCGCCGAGTCCCACTCGATCTCCTTCGCGCTGCTGGTGTACGCCTCGTCCTGGCTCAAGCGGCACTACCCCGCGGCGTTCTGCGCGGCGCTACTCAACGCGCAGCCGATGGGGTTCTACTCGCCGCAGTCGCTGGTGCACGACGCGCGACGGCACGGCATCGAGGTGCGCCCGCCCTCGCTGGACGTCTCGCTCGCCGGCGCCACGCTGGAGGACGGCACGACAGCCTCGCAGTGCTCGTGCCTGGACCTCCCTCAGCCGGCGGTGCGGCTGGGGCTGTCGAGCGTGCGGGGCATCGGTGACGATCTCGCCGAGCGGATCGTCGCCGAGCGGGCCGTCGCGCCGTACGCCTCGATGGCGGACCTCGCGCGGCGCGTCGGGCTCACCGCCGAGCAGATGGAGGCGCTGGCCACCGCCGGCGCGTTCGCAGGGGCGCGGCGGGGGGCGCTGTGGGCGGCAGGTGCGGCGGCGTCGGCCCGGCCGGGCCAGCTCGCGGTGGCGGTGTTCGACGAGAGCCCCCCTGCTGGCATCCCGGAGATGACCGGGCCCGAACAGCTCATCGCCGACATGTGGGCCACCGGGATCACCCCGGGGCTCTACCCGACGGCGCTGCTGCGCCCGAGGCTCGCCGCGCTGGGCGTCGTGACCGCGGCCGCGCTGCGCACGATGCCGGACCGGACCCGGGTGCGGGTCGGCGGGGTCGTCACGCACCGGCAGCGCCCGGGCACCGCCCGCGGCGTCACCTTCCTCAACCTGGAGGACGAGACGGGGATGGTCAACGTCATCGTCGATCCGGTGGTGTGGGACCGGCACCGCCGGGTCGCGCGCGATTCGGGCGGGCTGCTGATCCGCGGCATGATCGAGCGCACGGACGACGTCGTCGTGAACGTCCTCGCGGAGCGGATCGAGCGCCTGCACCTGGGGCTGCACACGAGGTCGCGCGACTTCCGCTGATCCCGGGACGAACCCGGCGGTCCGGGCCCGGACCGCGCCGCGGTCCTGCGCGCCGGGTCCGGATTCCGCTAGCGTTGTTCCATGAGGATCTCCGACATCCTGCGTGAGAAGCCGGCGCACTCCGGCAGCGACGTCGTGACCCTGCCCCCCGACGGGCTGGTGCGCGAACTGCTCGCCGCCCTGGCCGACCAGAAGATCGGCGCGGTCGTCGTCGTCGACGGCGACGAGGTCCGCGGCATCGTCTCCGAGCGGGACATCGTGCGCAACCTGCACACCCGCGGCGCGGACGTGGTGGATCTCGAGATTCGCGAGATCATGACCAGCCAGCTGTTCACCTGCTCCCCCGACGACGACCTGGACGGCGTGGCGACGACGATGACGCAGCGGCGGATCCGGCACATGCCGGTGCTCGCGGACGGCCGGCTGGTCGGGCTGGTGTCCATCGGAGACGTCGTCTCCAGCCGCATGCGGCAGCTGGAGCGCGACCGCGGCCAGCTCGAGCAGTACATCTCCGGCTGACCGCGGCTCGCGCCGCCGGTTCAGGCCGGCCGGGCCTCCGCCGCGGCCGCCACCGCCGTCACTGCCGGCACCGTCGCGCCCGTCACCGCCGGGGACGCCACACCATCTGCCCCGAGCATCAGGACCCTGCTCAGCAGGTCCGCCGGCACGGCGTCCGGATCGATGCCGGCCTCGAAGGACAGCCCGTTCGTCAGCGCCAGCAGCACCACGGCCATGTCGTCGGCGGTGAGCAGTGCGCCGACCCGGCCGCCGTCCACGAAGACGGCCAGCGCCCGGCCCACCACCTCGCGCAGCGCGGCGCGCTCGCGCCGCAACGCCGCGGCCCGTTGCTCGTCCCGGTGCGCGAGCGCGTAGTACTCGGTCAGGATCTGGTGCCACCCCGCGCTGGAGCGGACGCGGGCGGTGAGCGCCTCGGCCATGCGCGCGAGGCCCTCGGTCTCGGTGCCGTCACCGAAGGCGACGAGCGCGGCGTCCACGTAGCCGACGACCTGTTCGCGCATGAGGGTCAGCACGATCTCGTCGGTCGTGGCGAACTCAGCGCGAGCCGCGCCGGTGCGCACCCCGGCCCGTGCCGCGATCGCGGCGAGGGTCGTCCCGGCGACACCGTGTTCGACGAACTCCCGATAGGCGGCATCCAGCACCAGGGCCCGGATGTCGCCACGCTGCGACCTCAACCTCATGAGCACTACTCCCCGATTGTGACCGTCCGGTCATGTACACCGCATCGACCGGCAGGCTAGCGACGATAGTGCGCCCGACCTCAAGAAAATCGCAAGGCCTGCTCAAAGGATCATCCCGGGACGGCGGCCCCCCTGCCGCCGGAGCGCGGCGGGACGAGGCGCCGCTGCCGCCCGAGTGCCGGGGTCCGCGCGGCCGACCCCGATGGCGGCCCTTTTCGCGTACCCTCATGCGCGAGTCGTTGACCAGCAAAGGGGGCGCGGTGTGAACCAGACCCAGCGAGCCCTGGTCAAGGCGCTGTCCGATCACGGCATCGACCAGGTGAAGCTGCAGGCTGCCGTCACCACCGCGAACGAGGGCGACAAGGCCCTGGCCGACGTGCTCGTCGACCAGCGCATCGTCAGCGAACTGGAGCTCGCCGACGCGGTGGCCGAGGCGTACGGGCTCAAGAGCGTCGACCTGGTCGGGTATCCGGTCGACGCGGCGGCAACCGCGAAGATCCCGGCCGCCCTGTCCCGCCGGCACAAGGTGCTGGGCATCGCGCTGGACGACCTCGAGATCGTCGTGGCCACCGCGGACCCCGGTGACGTCCTGGCGCTGGACGACGTGCGCGCCGCGACGGGGCTGCTGGTACGGCCGGTGGTCGTGGCGCGCGACGAGTTGACCAAGGCCGTCGACCGGCTGCACCGGGCCGAGACGGACCTGGACGACGTCGCCGCCAGCATCGCCGCCGACAACATCCCCGGGCTGGAGATGCTGGCCTCGGTCAACGCCGAGGCGCCGATCGTGCGCTACGTCAACACCCTGATCGAGCAGGCGATCGAGAGCCGGGCCTCGGACCTGCACCTGGAGCCGAGCGAGAAGGACGTCCGGGTGCGCTACCGCATCGACGGCGTGCTGCACGAGGTGGAGACGGTGCCGCGGGCGCTGCAGTCGGCGCTGATCAGTCGGTTGAAGATCATGGCCAGCGTCGACATCACCGAGAAGCGGGTGCCGCAGAACGGCCGCATCACCACGCAGATGGGCACGCGCAACGTCGATCTGCGGCTCGCGACGCTGCCGACCGTGTGGGGCGAGAAGATCGTGCTGCGGGTGCTCGACACCGGCGGTATCGACCTCGAGCTCAAGAGCCTGGGATTCGGCGAGGAGAACTACCGCCGGTTCTCGGCGTCGTTCACCAAACCCCACGGCATGCTGCTGGTCACCGGGCCCACCGGCTCGGGCAAGTCGACGACGCTGTACGCGACCCTCAAGCAGATCAGCAAGCCCGAGGTCAACATCATCACCGTCGAGGACCCGGTGGAGTACCGGCTCCCCGGCGTCAACCAGGTACAGGTGAACCACAAGGCGGGGCTGACCTTCGCCGCCGTGCTACCGGCGATCCTGCGCTCGGACCCGGACATCGTGCTCATCGGCGAGATCCGCGACCGGGTGACGGCGCAACTGGCGGTCGAGGCCGCGTTGACCGGGCACCTGGTGCTCTCGACCCTGCACACGAACGACGCGCCGAGCGCGGTCACCCGGCTCGTCGAGATGGGCATCGAGCCGTTCCTGGTCGGCTCGTCCCTGGACTGCGTCCTCGCCCAGCGGCTGGCGCGGCGGCTGTGCTCGTGGTGCAAGGAGGCGTACCTGCCCACCAGCAGCGAGCTCGCCGCGGCGCGCTGGCCGTACGAGTCGATCGAGGCTCCGGCGCAGCTGTGGCAGCCGGTGGGCTGTCGCTCCTGCGCGAGCACCGGCTACCGGGGCCGGATCGCGCTGCACGAGGTGATGCCGGTCAGCGAGGCGGTGGAGCGGCTCGCCGTCGACCGCGCGTCCGCCCACGAGGTGCAGCGCCAGGCGATGGCGGAGGGCATGGAGATGCTGCGCACGGACGGGCTGCGCAAGGCGCTCGCCGGCGAGACGTCCCTGGCCGAGGTGCTCCGCGTCGCCGTGTGACGGCGGCGCCATCGGGTCCGCATCGCTGTTCGACGGGAGCGCCCGAGCCACGCGGCGGAGCCGAAGATTCCGCATGAACTAACAAGGGCTTTACAACCTGCAGTGGCGTGTGTATGGTTCGCGTGAAGTTTCGCCAAGGTGGGGACCGGGCGAGGAACGAACCGCCATCGCCGTAGTGGGGGCGCGCGAGTCGTTGTGAAGGGGCAACGGTCGTGGAAGCTCTCACCGAGTCGGTCAGCGACTCCGCCGTCGGATCGCATGCCGCAGCCGGTGCTGCCGGCGACGGGGCCGACGAGCCTGCCGCTGCCCGGGCGCAGCTGGACACCATGCTGGCCCAACTCATCGAGAGCAACGGCTCGGACCTGCACCTGACCGTCGGCGCGCCCCCCACCATCCGCATCCACGGCGACCTGACCGCGCTCCCCGGCTACGACAAGCTGACCCGGGAGGACACGGTGGCGCTCGTGCGCTCGATCGTCACCCCGGAGCAGTGGCTGCGCTTCGAGACCGAGCAGGAGCTGGATCTGGCGTACTCGGTGCCCGGCGTGTCCCGCTTCCGGGTGAACCTGTTCCAGCAGCGCAACGCCTACGGCTCGGTCATGCGCGCCATCCCGTACGAGATCAAGCCGCTGGACGAACTGGGCATCCCGTCCCAGATCGAGCGGTTCGCACACCTGCCGCGCGGGCTGGTGCTGGTCACCGGCCCGACCGGCTCGGGCAAGACGACCACCCTGGCGAGCCTGCTGGACCTGGCCAACCGCACCCGGCACGACCACATCGTCACCATCGAGGACCCGATCGAGTTCCTCCACCAGCACAAGAAGTGCCTGGTGAACCAGCGCGAGGTCGGCGTCGACACCGGCGGCTTCGCGATCGCGCTCAAGCACGTGCTGCGCCAGGACCCGGACATCATCCTGGTCGGCGAGTTGCGCGACCTGGAGACGGTGTCGACGGCCATCACCGCCGCCGAGACGGGCCACCTGGTGCTCGCGACCCTGCACACGCAAAGCGCCGCACAGACGATCGACCGCGTCATCGACATCTTCCCG
>SCQZ01000228.1 GCA_004299665.1 Jatrophihabitans sp. | reverse complement strand
GCGCCGGCGGCACGGCGGGGAGATGGCGGCGAGGGGCGCCGGGCGTCAGGCGTCGATATCCGCGACCAGCAGGCGCGACCCCGGCGGCGCAACGGCCTCGAAATCCGCAGCGACCGCCCTGCCCTGCTCGGTGCCGAAGGCCGCCGTCAGGGCGTCGGCGTCGGCGAAGTACAACTCTGCGCAGCGATACCAGCCGACCTCCCCGCCGTCCGGCGCGTCGACGAAGCGCGCGGTCTCGGCACGCTGCACGCCGGGAATCTGGACCGCCATCGGCATGTGCACGTCGAGATAGTGCTTCTCGAAGGCCTCCGGGTCGGCCGGTCGCGTGTAGAGGACAACCAGTTTGACGGTCATGCCCGGACGCTACGCCCGGGTGCCGGCACCGGGTAGCCTGCGACGTGTGAGTGGCGCATGAGTGCGTCGCGGTCCGGCCGCACGCGGTGACCGCGCTGTGGCCGGAGGCGCGGGAGCGCACGGCCGTCGCTCCGCTCGCCGACGCCGACCTGCTGTCGCTGCACCGCCTGCTCGCCCTGGACCCGCTCGCCAACGCGGTGATCATCTCGCGGGTGCAGTCGGCCTCGTCCCTCGACCCGCGCCGTCTGGGCGGATCGGTCCTGGGGATCCGCTCGCGGGGCGAGGTCGTCGCGGCCTGCTACAGCGGCGGGACGGTCGTACCCCTGGGCGGGGACGCCGAGGACCTGGCCCGCATCGCGCAGTGCGTCGCGCGCAGGCCGCGGGCCGCGACCTCGGTGGTCGGCCCCACCGAGGCGGTCTGCGCGGTCTGGGGCGAGCTCGAGCAGCGGTGGGGGGCGCCGCGGGAGTTCCGGGCGGGCCAGCCGCTGCTCGTGCTGCGCGGGTCGAGCCGGGTCGCCGGCGACCGGGCGGTGCGCCGGGTGCGCGGCGCCGAACTGGATCGCTACGTCCCGGCGGCGGCGGCCATGTTCGCCGAGGAGCTCGGGGTGCCGCCCGATCGCTGCGGCAGCCCGGCCGCGTTCCGGGGGCGCGTCGGTGAGCTGGTGCGGTCCGGGCGGGCCTTCGCGCGGTTCGACGAGCGCGGCGAGGTCGTCTTCAAGGCCGATTTCGGGGCCGTGACGGCACACACCGTCCAGGTGCAGGGCGTCTGGGTACGGCCCGACCTGCGGGGCCGCGGCATCGGCACGGCGGCACTGGCGACGGTCCTGCGCGCCGCGCTGCGATCCGCGCCGTCGGTCAGCCTGTATGTCAACGCGTTCAACGCGCCGGCCCGGCGGATGTACGAGAAACTCGGTATGCGGGAGCATTCGCTGCTGACTACCGTGCTGTTGTGACAAGGACGGGACGGGTCCCCCGCGGGGGGCGAGCGTGACGAACCCGGCCGTCGAGGCGGTGCTGTTCGACTGGGGCGGGACGTTGACCCCCTGGCACACCGTCGACCCGCTCGAGGCGTGGCTGGCGGCGGTGGGGGACGCCGACCGCGCACGGCGCCTGCACGCCGCCGAGAACGGGATGTGGCAGCGCAGCCGCGACGAGCACCGCTCGGCCACCCTGGGCGAGGTCTTCGCGGCGGCCGGCATCGACGCGACGCCGGAGGTCCTGGCCGCGTTCCACGCCTGGTGGGAGCCGCACACCTTCCTCGACCCGGACGCCCCGGCCGTGCTGGCCGGGCTGCGCGCCCGTGGCCTGAAGGTGGGCGTGCTGTCGAACACGATCTGGCCGCGCAGCGTGCACGAGCAGATCTTCGTGCGCGACGAAGTCGCCGACCTGATCGACGGGGCGGTGTACACCTCGGAGATCGCGTGGACGAAGCCGCACCCCCGGGCGTTCCGGGCGGCGCTGGACGCGGTGGGGGTGGCTGACCCGGCGGCGGCGGTCTTCGTCGGCGACCGCCCGTACGACGACGTCTGCGGCGCCAAGGCCGCCGGCCTGCGCGCCGTGCTCGTGCCGCACAGCGACATCCCCGCCGAGCAGGTGGGTCCGATCACCGCCGAGCCGGATGCGGTCGTGCAGCGGCTGGCGGACCTGCTCGACGTGGTCGACCGGTGGGGCTGAGCGCCGTGTTCGCCCACGGCGAACCGACCGCGAGCGGGTGCACGGGTTGTCGGCCCCGGCGCGGAGGATGTCGAACGTGCTGATGCCGCTGCTGCGCCGGTTCCTGCGCCCGTACCGGACCTGGCTCGCCTACGTCGTCGGGCTGCAGTTGCTCGGCACCATCGCGTCGCTGTACCTGCCGAGCCTGAACGCGGACATCATCGACAACGGCATCGCCAAGGGCGACACGGGCTACATCGTCCGGATCGGGGCCTGGATGCTGGCCGTCAGCCTGGTGCAGATCGCCTGCTCGATCACCGCGGTCTATTTCGGCGCCAGGACCGCCATGAGCTACGGCCGCGACCTGCGCGGGGCGATCTTCGCGCGGGTCGGGGAGTTCTCCGCCCGCGAACTGGCGCGCTTCGGCGCACCGTCGCTGATCACGCGCAACACCAACGACGTGCAGCAGGTGCAGATGCTGGTGGTGATGACCTGCACGATGATGATCGCGGCGCCGATCATGTGCGTCGGCGGGATCGTCATGGCCGTCCGGGAGAACGCCGGGCTGAGCTGGCTCGTGGCGGTGAGCGTGCCGATCCTCGTCGGTTCCCTGACGTTGATCATCCGCAAGATGGTGCCGCAGTTCCGCTTGATGCAGCAGCGCATCGACAGCGTCAACCGAGTGCTGCGCGAGCAACTGGCCGGTGTGCGCGTGGTGCGCGCCTTCGTGCGCGAACCCGTCGAGACCCGGCGGTTCGCGAGGGCGAACGAGGACCTGACGCTGACCGCCGTGCGCGCCGGCCGGCTGATGGTCCGGATGTTCCCGACGGTGATGCTGGTGCTCAACCTGTCCATCGTCGCGGTGCTGTGGTTCGGTGCGTACCGGATCGACGCCAACCAGATGCAGGTCGGGTCGCTGACGGCCTTCATGACCTACCTGATGCAGATCCTGATGTCGGTGATGATGGCGACCTTCATGATGATGATGGTTCCCCGGGCCGCCGTCTGCGCCGAGCGCATCGGCGAGGTCCTGGACACCGAACCGTCCATCGCGCCGCCCGCGGATCCGGTGGCGAACCTGCAGGGACGCGGCGAGGTCGAGTTCCGCGACGTCACCTTCGCCTACCCGGGTGCCGCCGCGCCGGTGCTGCGCAACGTGAGCTTCCGCGCCGGGGCCGGGCGCACCACCGCGATCATCGGGGCGACCGGGGCCGGCAAGAGCACGCTGCTCGCGCTGCTGGCGCGCCAGTTCGACGTCACGGAAGGGTCCGTCCGCGTCGACGGCGTGGACGTCCGCGACCTCGACCCCGAGGTGCTGTGGGGGGTCCTCGGGCTGGTCCCGCAGAAGGCGTACCTGTTCGCCGGCACCGTCGCGAGCAACCTGCGCTACGGCGATCCGCAGGCCGACGACGAGCGGCTGTGGCAGGCGCTCGAGACGGCGCAGGCACGCGAC
>SCQZ01000227.1 GCA_004299665.1 Jatrophihabitans sp. | reverse complement strand
CGGCGACACCGTCGGCGTCGCGCTGAGCATCGCGCCGCGCGGCGGGCGCGCGGCCAACGGCACCGGCCGCGCCTGCTGAGCTACTCGCCGACGTAGGCGGCCAGGTGCTCGCCGGTGAGCGTCGACCGGCCGGCGACGAGGTCCGCGGGCGTGCCCTCGAACACGACGCGGCCGCCGTCGTGTCCCGCGCCCGGCCCGAGGTCGACGATCCAGTCGGCGTGTGCCATGACCGCCTGGTGGTGCTCGATGACGATCACCGACTTGCCGCCGTCGACCAGCCGGTCCACCAGTGCGAGCAACTGCTCGACGTCGGCCAGGTGCAGCCCGGTGGTCGGTTCGTCCAGGACGTACACCTCGCCCGCGTCCCCCATGCGGGCGGCGAGCTTCAGCCGCTGCCGCTCCCCTCCGGACAGGGTGGTCAACGGTTGCCCCAGCTTGACATAACCCAGCCCCACCGCGGTGAGGCGGTGCAGGATCGCCGCCGCGGCCGGAACGCGCGCCTCGCCCCCGGCGAAGAAGGTGGCGGCCTCGCCCGCCGGAAGATCGAGCACGTCGGCGATGGATCGTCCGCCGAGCGTGTACGTGAGCACGTCGTCGTGGAAACGCCGACCCTCGCACTCCTCGCAGGTCGTCGCGACGCCGGCCATCACGGCCAGATCGGTGTAGACCACACCCGCGCCGTTGCAGACGGGGCAGGCGCCCTCGGAGTTCGGGCTGAACAGCGCGGGCCGGACGCCGTTGGCCTTCGCGAACGCCGTGCGGACCGGGTCGAGCACGCCGGTGTAGGTCGCGGGATTGCTGCGCCGGGATCCCCGGATCGGGCCCTGGTCGATGCTGATCACGCCGTCGCGCCCGCTGACGGAACCGGAGATCAACGAACTCTTCCCGGACCCGGCCACCCCGGTCACGACGACGAGCACGCCCAGTGGCAGGTCGACGTCGACGTCGCGCAGGTTGTGGGTGTTCGCCCCGCGCACGCGCAGCGTTCCGGTCGCACGGCGCACCGCGGGCTTGAGAGCGGCCCGGTCGTCGAGGTGCCGGCCGGTGACGGTGCCACTCCCCCGCAGCCCGTCCACGGTCCCCTCGAAGATCACCCGGCCGCCGGCTGCGCCCGCTCCGGGGCCGAGGTCGACGACGTGGTCCGCGATGGCGATCATCTCCGGCTTGTGCTCCACGAGGAGCACCGTGTTGCCCTTGTCGCGCAGTCGCACCAGCAGTTCGTTCATCCGTGCGATGTCGTGCGGGTGCAGGCCGATGCTCGGCTCGTCGAACACGTACGTGACGTCGGTGAGGGCCGAGCCGAGGTGGCGGATCATCTTGGTGCGTTGCGACTCGCCGCCGGAGAGCGTTCCGGACGGGCGGTCCAGGGACAGGTAGCCCAGGCCGATGCCGACGAAGGCGTCCAGGGTCCGGCGCAGCGCCGCGAGCAGCGGCGCCACGGACGGGTCCGCGACGTTGCGCACCCAGGCGGCGAGGTCGCTGATCTGCATCGCGCAGGCGTCGGCGATGCTGATCCCCCCGATCTTCGACGAGCGTGCCGCCGCGTTCAGTCGCGTCCCGCCGCACTCCGGGCAGGTGGCGAAGGTGACGGCACGGTCGACGAACGCGCGCACGTGCGGTTGCATCGCCTCGCGGTCCTTGGCCAGGAAGGATTTCCGGATCTTCGGGATCAGGCCCTCGTACGTCACGTTGATGCCGTCGACCTTGATCCGGATGGGTTCCCGGTACAGCAGCGCGTCCCGCTCCTTCGCGGTGAATCGCGCGATCGGCTTGTCCGGGTCGAAGAACCCGCTGCCGCGGAAGATGCGCCCGTACCAGCCGTCCATGCTGAAGCCGGGGACGGTGAGTGCGCCCTGGCTGAGCGACTTGCTCTCGTCGTACAGCGCGGTGAGGTCGAAGTCGGTGATCGCACCGCGACCCTCGCAGCGCGGGCACATGCCGCCGGCGACGGTGAAGCTGCGCCGTTGCTTGACCTCCCGGCCGCTGCGGGAGGTCGTGATCGCGCCGGCGCCGCTCACGGTGGCGACGTTGAAGGAGAAGGCCCGGGCCGGCCCGATGTGCGGTTCGCCCAGGCGGCTGAACAGGATCCGCAGCATGGCGGCGGCGTCGGTGGCGGTGCCGACCGTCGACCGGACGTCCGCGCCCATGCGCTCCTGGTCGACGATGATCGCCGTCGTCAGGCCGTCGAGCACGTCCACGTCCGGGCGCGCCTGCGTGGGCATGAAACCCTGCACGAACGTGCTGTAGGTCTCGTTGATCAGGCGCTGCGACTCGGCGGCGATGGTGTCGAACACCAGCGAGCTCTTGCCCGATCCGGAGACCCCGGTGAACACCGTGATCCGGCGTTTCGGGATCTCGACGCTGACGTCGTCCAGGTTGTTCTCACGGGCGCCGACGACGCGGATCACGTCGTGGCTGTCCGCCGCGGCCGGTGGCGTCCGGGCCAACGGTCAGCGCACCTGCTGGATGCGCACGAGGTTCCCGGACGGGTCCCGGAACGCGCAGTCGCGGGTCCCCCACGGCTGGTCCACCGGTTCCTGCACCACCTCGACGTCACCGGCCTGCACCTTCTCGAACGTCGCGTCGACGTCGGTCGTGGCGAGATTGATGCTGGCGAAGGTGCCCTTGGCCATCATCTCGGCGATGGTCCGACGCTCGTCGTCGGTGATGCCCGGCGTCGCCTGCGGCGGGTAGAGCACGATCGAGGTCTGCGGCTGACCGGTCGGCCCCAGGGTGATCCAGTGCAACCCGCCGTACTCGACGTCGTTGCGGACCTCGAAGCCCAGGGTGTCGCGGTAGAAGGCCAGCGAGGCCTGCGGGTCGTCGTGGGGCAGCATCGCCGCGTGAATGGTGATGTCCATGGCACCCAGGCTAGGGGCCGCTCACCGCGATCGCTTCTCGATTCGTGACCGGTCAGCCGCGCCGGCGGCCCGGCCGCGTTGGTAGGGTGGCCGCACTCTATCCGGGCGTGAGCGCGCCCATGCTGTCCGGAGGTGTCGCGGTCGTGGTGGACTCCTTCGACGACAGGGCCGCCACCTGGGACGACCCGGACAAGACCGCCCGGGCCCGCGCCGTGGCGGACGCGATCACGCGGGCCGTCCCGCTCGACGGGTCGGAGCGACTGCTGGAGTACGGGGCGGGGACCGGTCTGGTCGCCGGCTTCCTCGCCGGTTCCGTCGCGGCGATCACGCTGGCGGACCCGTCGGCCGGCATGCGCGAGGTCGCTCGGGGCAAGGTCGAATCAGGGGTGCTGCCCGCCACCACGCGGGTCTGGGACCTGAACCTGGACCTCAGCGCGCCGCCGGCTGAGGTATTCGACCTGATCGTGACAGTCATGGCGCTGCACCACGTCGCCGGCCTGCCGGCGGTGTTGTCGGGCTTCGCAGCGATGCTGGCCGACGGCGGGCACCTGTGCATCGTCGACCTGGAGGAGGAGGACGGCTCCTTCCACGACGATCCCGGGGTTGCGGTGCACAGCGGGTTCGGCGAGTCGTCACTGGT
>SCQZ01000226.1 GCA_004299665.1 Jatrophihabitans sp. | reverse complement strand
CATCGCCCCGTAGACCTGCCCGACGCCGCCGAGGATCGCCGCGGCGATGATCTCCATCAGGAACGTGTCGCCCATCGTGTAGGAGACGCTGGACAGGCTGATCCCGAGCATCACCCCCGCCGCCCCGCCCATCAGCCCGGACAGCAGCCACGCGAGGTCGGTCATGCGCTGGGCAGAGATGCCGCTGCTCCTCGCGAGGTTCCTGTTGTCGGCCACGGCTCGGATCGCCTTGCCCACGCGGGTGTAGCGCAACAGGGTGTGCGTGGCGACCGCGAAGACGACGCTGATCCCGATGACGATGACCTGGGAACGCGTGAACATCATCGGGCCGAGGTGCCATACCCGGGACGCCGACACCTGGTAGCTGACCGGCAGCGGGCCCCAGATCACCTCGACGACGTACTCGATCAGCAGGGCGAGCGCGATGGCGACGACCACCATGCCGAAGAAGTTCGTGCCCCGTCGCATGAACGGTGTGAGCAGGAACCTGTTGAGCAGCATGGAGGAGACGGCCCCGAAGACACCCGCGAGGCAGGCCGCCCACCAGATCCCCAGGCCCGCGTGGGTCCCGATGTAGGCGACGTAAGCGGCGAAGGTCATCTGTGCGCCGAAGGCGATGTTCAGCACGCCCGTGGCGCTGAACTGCAGCGTGAAGCCGACGGCGGCCGGCAGCAGGATCGACGCGGTGACGATCCCGAAACCGAGGGAGCTCAGCACGGAGTCCACGGGTCCGCACCTCCCGTCACCGTGGCTGCCGCGAAGGCGATCGTCGTCATCCGGCCGCTGCCACCATCAGGTCGGTGGGCACCGCGCCGAGCTGCTTGGGGTTGCTTCCCTCGCTCAGGGCGACGAACGGCGTGGCGATGTTGTGGTACTTGTCCAGGGAGATCGCTCCGAGCGAGCCGACGTACTGGATCTTCTGGCCGGCCTTGAGAGCCGCCTTGCCGGAGGCGAAGTCGTGCACGACCGTCTTGCCGGAGCCCGGTTCGGTCAGCCCCATGATCGCCGCGTTGAACACCGAAGGGTCGGTCGAGTTCGTCGCCAGCATCGCGAGGGCGACCAGGTTCGACGCGTCGTAGTAGGACAGCGTGAACGGGTCGTGCAGGTACTGGGCGTAGTCCTTCACCTGCGACTGCGTCGCCTTGAGCGCCTGGCTGAACGTCTGCCAGCCGGGCTGGGTCGTCGAGGGCGTCGCCGCCTCGAAGGCAGTCAACTGGTTCAGGGAACCGGCACCGATCGCTCCGGACACCGCCTTGATCCAGCCCGGCTCCTCCTCGGTCTCCACCACGTAGGTCGGCGGCAGCGTGCCCATCTGCTGCTTGAGCTCGGCCAGGAACGTCGCCGACTCCGGAGCCCCGGCGTCGTAGAAGATCACCTGGGGATGGGCGGCGGCAACCTTGGCTGCCTCCGTGCTGTAGGACGGCTGGCCGGGAGTGAGCGTCACGTCCGCCACGACCTGCCCGCCCAGCGCCTTGAAGCCCGACTTCGAGGCGGGACCGTCCGCCTGCGCCTGGCTACCGCTCGCGAAGACGGCCGCGGCCCTGGTGAACCCGTTCTTCTTCGCCCAGGCGGCCATCGCGTAGCCCTCGTCGGCGTCCGGCGGGACCAGGCGCCAGAAGTACTGATTGCCCTGGTTGTCGAACTGGGCGTCGCCGCTCATCACGAAGGCGGGCAGCTGGGCCTGTTCGAAGATGTTGATCGTCGAGAGGATCTCGTCCGAGCTGGGGCCGAGGATCGCGACGACCGAACCCTTGTGCGCGACCACCGCGTTGGCCGCCG
>SCQZ01000022.1 GCA_004299665.1 Jatrophihabitans sp. | reverse complement strand
TTCCAAAATAGCTGGTGAGGTGTGAGCATGACGACCCCGATGCGACCCGAGCAGCGCCTGCGGGCGGTCAGGTTGCGGGTGACCCGGCCGCGACTGGCCGTCCTGGCCATCCTGGAGGCCAACCCTCACGCCGACGTCGACACGATCACGCGGGCCGCGCGCGAGCGTCTCGGCCGCGTCTCGACGCAGGCGATCTACGACGTGTTGCGGTCCCTGACCCTCGCCGGGCTCGCCCGGCGCATCGAGCCGGCCGGGTCGCCGGCCCGCTTCGAGGCGCGGGTGGGCGACAACCACCACCACATCGTGTGCCGGTCCTGCGGGGCGATCGCGGACGTCGACTGCGCGGTCGGTGACGCCCCCTGCCTGGACGCCGAGGACGACAGCGGCTTCGTGATCGACGAGGCCGAGGTGACGTACTGGGGCCTGTGCCCGGGCTGCCAGCAGATCTCACGCGCGACCAAGGAGACCAGATGAGCGACCAACGACCCGGTTCCACGACCGGCAGCGGCGCCCCGGCGCCGAGCGACCGCAACACCCTGTCCGTCGGCAGCAACGGTCCGCTGCTGTTGCACGACGTGCACTTCCTCGAGCAGATGGCGCACTTCAACCGCGAGAACGTCCCGGAGCGCCGTCCGCACGCCAAGGGCAGCGGCGCCTTCGGCGTGCTGGAGATCACCGAGGACGTGTCGCAGTACACCCGGGCGGCGCTGTTCCAGCCGGGCGCGAGCGCCCGGGCGCTGCTGCGCTTCTCCACCGTCGCCGGCGAGTTGGGCAGCCCGGACACCTGGCGCGACGTGCGCGGCTTCGCGCTGAAGTTCTACACCGACGAGGGCAACTACGACATCGTCGGCAACAACACGCCGGTGTTCTTCCTGCGGGACCCGATGAAGTTCCCGCACTTCATCCGCAGCCAGAAGCGCCTGCCCGACTCCGGCCTGCGCGACAACAACATGCAGTGGGACTTCTGGACGCTCAACCCCGAGTCCGCCCACCAGGTCACCTACGTCATGGGGCAGCGCGGCCTGCCGCGCACCTGGCGCCAGATGAACGGCTACGGCTCGCACACCTACATGTGGATCAACGCCGGCGGCGAGAGGTACTGGGTGAAGTACCACTTCCACACCGAGCAGGGGCTGGCCTTCCTCACCAACGACGAGGCCGCGGCGATCTCCGGGACGGATGCCGACTACCACCGCCGGGACCTGTTCGAGGCGATCCGGCGCGGCGAGCACCCGTCCTGGCGCCTGTCGGTGCAGGTGATGCCGTACGCCGACGCGCACGACTACCGCGTCAACCCCTTCGACCTCACCAAGATCTGGTCGCATGCGGACTACCCGCTGGTCCCGGTCGGGCGGCTCACCCTCAACGAGAACCCGGTCAACTTCTTCGCCCAGATCGAGCAGGCCGCCTTCTCACCGGGCAACACGGTGCCGGGCACCGGCCTGTCCCCGGACAAGATGCTGCTCGGGCGGGCCTTCGCCTACAACGACGCGCAGCGCAACCGGATCGGCACCAACTTCCACCAGTTGCCGGTCAACCGGCCTAAGGACAGCGTGGCGGTCAACACCTACATGGTCGACGGGCAGATGGCGTACGAGCACTCCGGCGCCGCGCCGGTGTATGCGCCCAACAGCATGGGCCGGGCCTGGTCGGACACCACCGGTACCGCCGAGGACGGCTGGGAGACCGACACCGAGATGGTGCGCTCCGCATACCGCTTGCACGCCGAGGACGACGACTTCGGCCAGGCCGGGACCCTGGTGCGCGAGGTGATGGACGACGCGCAGCGCGACGCGCTCGTCGCGCAGGTCGGCGGCGCGCTGAGCGGTGGGCTCACCGCCGAGGTGCTCGAGCGCGCACTGCGGTACTGGGCGAGCATCGACCCCGCGGTCGGCAAGCGCATCGAGGAGCAGGTGCGCGGCGGCTCCGGCCCGGAGCGGGCCGGCGGCGGGGGCGCGGGCTGACAGCCGGCGGGCGCCCGGCGCACAATCGGGGTGTGCCGAGCGCTCGCACACCACTCCCGGGCAGCGTCCGGGAACGCCTCGCGCCCGCGGCCGCACCCGCCGGCGACGAGCCGGTCGTGGTCACGGTGGTGCTGCAACGCCGGGCCGAGCCCACCGCCGCGGACTTCGCCGCGCCCGCCCTTGCCCGTCCCGACCTGGCCGAACGCTTCGGTGCCCGGCCGGACGATCTCGCTGCGGTGCGCGCGGCGGCCGGGGCCGCCGGTGTCGAGATCGTCCGCGCCGACGCCGCCTCCCGGCTGGTGCGGCTGCGCGGAACGGCCCAGGCGCTGGGCACGATGTTCGGCACCCGGCTGGAACGCGCCGAGGTCGGCGGCCGCTCCTTCCGGCAGCGGGTCGGTGAGCTGTCCGTGCCCGCCGACCTCGCGGGTGCGGTCGTCGCCGTCCTCGGGCTGGACGACCGGCCGCAGGCGCAGATGTGGCTGCGCCGCCCGGCAGCCGCGACGTCCGGGTACACACCGCTGCAGGTGATCGACGCCTACGACCCGCCGGCGCAGACGGACGGGACTGGGCAGACGCTCGCGATCATCGAACTCGGCGGCGGGTTCGCCGCGTCGGACCTGGACGCCTACTTCACCTCGCTGGGCATGGCGACCCCGTCCGTGTCGGCCGTCGGTGTCGACGGCGCGACGAACGTGCCGGGCGCCGACCCGACCGGCGCGGACGGCGAGGTGCTGCTCGACATCGAGGTGGCCGGCGCGATCGCCCCCGGCGCGTCGATCGTCGTCTACTTCGCGCCAAACACCGACGCGGGCTTCCTGGACGCGATCACCGAGGCCGCGCACGCCACACCCGCGCCGACGGCGATGAGCATCAGTTGGGGCCAGAGCGAGGACGCCTGGACGGCGCAGGCGCGCGCGGCCATGGACCAGGCGTGCGCCGATGCCGCGCTGCTGGGCGTGACCGTCCTGGCCGCAGCGGGCGATTCCGGCAGCGCCGACGGGTCGCCGGGGCGGGTGCCGCACGTGGACTTCCCGGCCTCCTCGCCGCACGTCCTCGGCTGCGGCGGCACGCGACTCGAACTCTCCCCGTCGGGGGCGGTCGCCGGGGAGACGGTGTGGAACGACGGCACCGCCGGCGGCGCGACCGGCGGCGGGGTGAGTGACGACTTCACGCTGCCCGCGTGGCAGGTCGCGGCCGGCGTGCCCGCGCGGGCGCAGACCGGCGGTGCCGGCCGCGGCGTGCCCGACGTCGCCGGCAACGCCGACCCGCAGACCGGGTACCGGGTGCGCGTCGACGGGCAGGACGAGGTGATCGGTGGCACCAGCGCGGTCGCGCCGCTGTGGGGCGGGCTGCTGTGCCGGCTGGCCCAGGGGGCCGGGCGCTCGTTCGGGCTGCTGCAGCCGGCGTTCTACGCGGGGGCGTCCGCGGGCGTGGACGCCCCCGGGTTCCGGGACATCACCTCCGGTGACAACGGCGCCTACCGGGCGGGGCCGGGCTGGGATGCCTGCACCGGCCTCGGCAGCCCGGACGGTGTTGCGTTGCTGGCGCGGCTGACGCGCGCCGGTGCGGGCTAGATTCGGGTCATGGTGCTCCCCGCTCCCGCCCCGGACCGTGCCGCGCTCGTCACCGGGGCCTCGTCGGGCATCGGTACCGAGATCGCCCGGGAACTTGCATGCCGGGGGCAGAACCTCGTGCTCGTCGCGCGCAGCGAGGACAGGCTGCGGGACGTGGCGGCGGAACTGTCCGCCGCGGGCGTGCGGGCCGAGGCGCTGCCCGCCGATCTCGAGGATGCCGCGGCGCGTGCCGCGCTCCCCGGGCGGGTCGCCGACCTCGGCCTGACGGTCGAGGTCCTGGTGAACAACGCCGGCTTCTCGACGCTCGGCCCGGTCGCTGCCGCGGACCCCGAGCGTGAGCTGCGCATGATCGAACTGGATGTGGCGGCGGTGGTGGACCTGACCACCCGTCTGCTGCCGGGGATGGTGCAGCGCGGTCGGGGCGCGATCTTGAACGTCGCCTCCACCGCCGCGTTCCAGCCGCTCCCCGGGCAGGCCGGCTACGCGGCGGCGAAGGCGTTCGTGCTGTCGTACACCCAGGCGCTGGTGGGCGAGGTGCGGGGGAGCGGCGTGACCGTGACGGCGCTGTGCCCGGGACCGGTGCGGACCGGCTTCGAGGCCGTGGCCGGATTTGCCGAGGGCGCGGCCGAGAAGGCACTGCCCAAGCTGCTGTGGGTCGACGCACGGTCCGTCGCGCGCGCCGCGGTCGACGGCCTGGACCGCGGGCGGATGGTGGTGATCCCGGGCGCTGCGAACCGTGTCGGCGCCGCTCTGTCGCACCTGACCCCTCGCACCCTGCTGCTGCCGGTCCTGGCCAAGGGCCACCCCGGCTTGAAGTGACAGCAGGCGTCTGCCCACCACCGGCGGCGCGGAGCGTCGGACGAGTCTGAGCATTCGCCGTTCGTATGTCCGACCTCGGCTCTGGCCGGGCCTGTCGATCAATCGCTCTGGAATGTGCACGGGCAAGGGTTTGCGCACGATCTGTAGCCACCGAGGAAATGGTGAACCGCAGTCGGCCCACCACGCTGCGAGCACGGTCACGGTCTTGCACGGCAGCGGCGGTCATGATGACCGCGAGCAGCAGTCCCGTCCTGTCGACCACGATGTGGCGCTTGCGCCTGGCGGTCCACTTGCCCAGATCCAACCGCGCGAGACGGCGCCGACGACGTCCGCACCCATGACCGATCGGGCATCTGCGATCCGCGTCGACGCCATACCCGAGGATCAACTCACGGGTATCCGCCCGGACGAAGCGCGCCGAAGCTACCTTCGGAGCGCGTTCTCAGGGGTCAGCGCTGCGCCGGAAGGCGGACGCCTGCTCGAACAGGCGCGGGATGTGGTGGGTGGTGTTCTGTCTTGGCACCTGTCGCGGATCGAGATAGGGCGGTTCGGTCCAGTGGGGGACGCCGGCGATCATGGTGATGGTGGCGCCGCGATCGAGGTCGCGGTGGTGCTGGCCGCAGGCGAGGGCGAGATTGTCCAGGTCCGTGGCGCCACCGTCCTGCCACGCCGTGGCGTGATGCACCTCGCACCACTCCGCCGGGACGGTGCAGCCGGGCCGGACGCAGCCGCGGTCGCGTGCAGCAAGCGCCCGGCGTTGGGCGGGGGAGGCGAGGCGGCGGGAGCGGCCGTAGGCCATGACGCCGCCCGCGTCGTCGAGCACGACTGGGATGATCTCGGCTTCGGCCGTGCGGCGCAGCAACTCGGCCACAGGGATGAGGGTGCCGTAGGACGTGGTGCCGTATCCCGTCGGCGGGGGCGCACCTTCGTGGTCGCCGTCCGGCGTACCGCACGACCCGCGAGCAAGGTCCGCACCGGTCGCTGTTTCGCCCGCCGCCTGGTGGTAGCGGGTCAGCAGGTCGCGGTAGCCGATCGTGACGAGCACGGTGGTGGCAGCCCCGCCGGAGTCGGGCAGTGTGCCCGATCGCAGCAGCCGGTCGCAGGCGTCGGCCAGGCCGTCATGGCGTCGCTGCGCGGCGGACCGCTCGTCGCGGGTCCCGTCCTCCGCCGGCGAGGGTGCGGACAGCGGGCCCAGCACCGCCCGTAGCGCGGCTGCTGCTGACGGGGTGAGCCTGCCGCTCAGCTTGGCCCAGCCATCAGCCAGGTCGATGACGTTGAAACTGCGGTCCTGGCGCTTGCGCTCGTCGTCCGGTCGGGTGCCGTCGGGGTCGATCCGGGAGGCGGCCAGCACGCACCACTGCTTGAGGCGGTGCGGGTGGCAGACGGCGGCGGCGTCCAGCGCGGCCGACTCGATGACCTGCTGGTCCTGCTCGGTCTGGCCGGGGATGTGCTCGAAGAGGTCCGCGATCGCGCGGGCGTGCTCGACTGCGATGTCACCGGAGGTGAGGTTCCTCCAGTCGATAATGTGACCGGCTATGAAGCGGCCCCGCTCCGCAGCGATCTACGCGCGGATCTCTAAGGACATCACCGGCGAGCAGCTCGGCGTGCAACGGCAGCTGCAGGACTGCCGCGAGCTGGCCCGCGAGATGGACTGGACCATCGGCGCGGAGTACACCGACAACGACCGCTCCGCCTTCAACGGCAAGATCCGCCCGCAGTATCGGCTCCTGCTGGAGGATCTGCGCTCCGGCCTGCGAGACGGGCTGATCATCTGGCACGCCGACCGGCTGCACCGCTCGCCGGTCGAACTCGAGGAGTTCATTGACCTCTGCGAGGACCGAGCGTTCGCCGTGGCGACCGTGCGCTCCGGTGCACTCGACCTCACCACGGCATCCGGGCGGACCATCGCCCGCATCCACGGCGCGATCGCCCGGGGTGAGAGCGAGCGGATGGGTGAGCGGATGCGGCGCAGCAACCGGCAGGCCGCCGAGCAGGGCCGACCGGCCACCCGAGGGCCGCGCAGTTACGGCTACACCCGCGACGGCATGACCATCGTCGAGGCCGAGGCCGCCGTCGTCCGCGTCCTGGCCGAGCGGTTCCTGGCCGGGGAGAGCATCGCCGCACTGACCCGCTGGCTGAACGACTCGGAGATCCCGACCGCCACCGGCGGCACGGTGTGGTGGTCGGCCAGCGTGCGGCAGCTGCTGCGCAGCGCACGCGTCAGCGGGCAGCGCGAGTACCACGGCGAGATCGTCGCCCCAGGCACCTGGCCGACGATCATCACCCCGGAGCAGACGACTCGCATCCGGCGCACCCTGGATGCCCCCGAGCGCAAGACACTCCGCACACCGAGCCGCTACCTGCTCACCGGGCTACTGCGCTGCGGCCGCTGCGACCGGCCACTGATCTCCCACCCCAAGCACGGCGTTCCCGGCTACGACTGCCGCCGCGATGTCGGCAAGGGGGCGTGCGGCAAGCTGTCCATCGTCGCCGAACCGCTCGACGAATACGTCCGCGACCTGGTGCTCACCGCCCTCGACGGGCCCGAGCTCGCCGCTGCCATGCTGCGCCGCAGCCAACCCGGCACCGACGCCGACGCCCTGGCCGGGAAGATCCTTGCCGACGAGGACAAGCTCACCGGGCTCGCCGAGGACTACGCCGCAGGCGAGATCACCCGCGAGCAGTTCAAGACCGCCACCGCCATCCTGCAGAAGCAGATCACCGCCAACCGCGAGCGCCTCGCCACCCTGGACGGCCACGGCGAACTGGCCCGCTACCTCGGACAAGGCGAGCAGCTCCGCGACCGCTGGCACGCCAGCTTGAGCCTCGACCAGCGCCGGGCGGTCATCCGCTCCATAGTCGAGGCCGTCACCATCCACCCCGCCACCGTGGGAACCAGCCGCTTCGACCCCGACCGGGCAGAGATCCGCTGGCGCGTCTGACGCGCCGCCGAGGCCGGTTGCACTGGGGTGCTCCGTCGCCCTCGCCAGGGTGGATGGCACGGACCACGGCACGCGTCAAGCACGCCGTCACCGGGCGCTGTCCGGCGGCGGTCTCGCTGTGATCGTGCTTGACCCGCACCGCGCTCCGTGCAAGGGCCGCAGCTACGAGGGCGACGGAGCAGTCTCGCCCGACCCCGGATTCGGTTCGTGCC
>SCQZ01000225.1 GCA_004299665.1 Jatrophihabitans sp. | reverse complement strand
GTCACCCTGGGCAACCGGCAGGCGAGTGAGTTCCTGCCGGTCGACGGCGTGAGCCGGCAGGAGCTGGCGAGCGCGGCGCAGTTGTCCAGCCTGTCGGACGAGACCCCGGAGGGGCGCTCGATCGTGGTCCACGCGAAGGCCGAGTACGGCCTGCGAGAACCGGCGGCCGGCCGGCTGCAGCGGGCGACCTGGGTCCCGTTCACGGCGCAGACCCGCATGTCCGGCGTCGACCAGGACAGCGCCGAGGGGCAGCTGCAGGTGCGCAAGGGCGCGGCCACGGCCGTGCTCGACTGGGTGCACGGCCACGGCGGCGGCCCCTGCGACGGCATCGGGCCGCTCGTCGAGGGAATCAGCGCCGCGGGCGGTACGCCCCTGGTGGTGGCCGAGCGTCGCGACGGTGCGCCGGCTCGCGCGCTCGGTGTCATCCACCTCAAGGACGTCGTCAAGACCGGCATCAAGGAGCGTTTCGCGCAGCTGCGCACCATGGGCATCCGCACGGTCATGATCACCGGAGACAACCCGCTCACCGCCCGCGCGATCGCCGAGGAGTCCGGGGTGGACGACTTCCTGGCCGAGGCGACGCCGGAGGACAAGCTCGCCCTGATCCGGCGCGAGCAGGAGGGCGGCCGGCTTGTAGCCATGACCGGCGACGGGACGAACGACGCGCCCGCACTCGCGCAGGCGGACGTCGGCGTCGCCATGAACACGGGGACCTCCGCTGCGAAGGAGGCCGGGAACATGGTCGACCTGGACTCCGACCCGACCAAGCTGATCGACATCGTCGAGATCGGCAAGCAGTTGCTCATCACTCGTGGCGCGCTGACCACCTTCTCGATCGCCAACGACGTCGCGAAGTACTTCGCGATCATCCCGGCGATGTTCGCGGCGGTGTATCCCAACCTTCGCGGGATGAATGTCATGGCGTTGCACAGCCCGCAGTCGGCAATCCTGTCGGCCGTCATCTTCAACGCCTTGATCATCGTCGCGCTGATCCCGCTGGCGTTACGCGGGGTGAGGTACCGGCCGTCCCGCGCGGACGCCCTGCTGCGGCGCAACCTGCTGATCTACGGTGTCGGCGGTGTGATCGTCCCGTTCCTCGGCATCAAGCTGATCGACCTGGCCGTCGCCCACCTGCCGGGACTGTCGTGACACCGCGGACCGCCGGCCCGGTGGCCCCGCCTGCTGGCCGCGCTGCGCGCCCTGCTGGTACTCACCGTCCTGTGCGGGCTGGCATACCCGCTGGCGATCACCGCGATCGCCCAACTACCCGGGCTGCGCGGCCGGGCGGACGGGTCGCTGCTGCGCGCCGGCGGCCGCGTGGTGGGCAGCGCCCTGATCGGCCAGGCGTTCACCGACGGCAAGGGACGGCCGCTCGTGCAGTACTTCCAGGAGCGACCGTCGGCGATCGGCTACGACCCGACGAACTCCGGAGCCTCCAACCTGGGGCCGGAGTCGGTCGTCGACAGCCTCGGGTCCACGCCATCGGCCACGACCCCGAGCCTGCTGTCGACGGTCTGTCGCCGCAGCTACCTGGTCGGCAAGCTCGAGGGGGTCGACGGCCGCCGGCCGTACTGCACCGCCGACGGCGCGGGCGCCGTGCTCGGCGTGTTCCACCGGGACGGGCTGACCGGTCCGGTCACCCGCGTGGTCAGCCTGGACCAGGCCTGCCCCACCGTCCCGTTCCTGGCGACCTACGCCGGCGTCGCGGTCCGCTGCGCCGAACCCGGCGTGGACTACCGCCGCGCAAGCGTCGTCCCCATCCGCGGCGACGCCCCCGCCGACCCCGCGGTCCCCGCGGACGCGGTCACCGCCAGCGGCAGCGGGCTCGATCCGGACATCAGCGTCGCCTACGCACGGCTGCAGGCGCGGCGCGTGGCACGGGCCCGCGGGATCCCCGAATCCGCCGTACTGGCGCTCGTCACCGCCCACACGACCGCTCGCCCGCTAGGGTTCATGGGCGAACCCGCGGTCGACGTGCTCGCGTTGAACGCGGACCTGGACCAGCGGTACCCCTACCACCGGCAGGATTGAGACCGTGGCACGTGGTGAGCTGCGGGTGTACCTGGGGGCCGCCCCGGGGGTCGGCAAGACCTACCGGATGCTCGAGGAGGGGCACCGCCGCCTCGCGCGGGGCACCGACGTCGCCGTCGCACTGGTCGAGGACCACGGCCGCGCGGCGACGGCCGGACTCGTCGCGGGACTGCCGGCCCTGCCCCGGCGCACCCTCACGCACCGGGGGGCGACGTTCTCCGAACTCGACGTGGACGCGGTGCTCGAGCGCCGCCCCCAGGTGGCGCTGGTCGACGAACTGGCGCATACGAACGTGCCGGGGTGCCGCAACGCCAAGCGGTGGCAGGACGTCGAGGAACTGCTCGCGGCGGGCATCACCGTGATCACGACCGTCAACATCCAGCACCTGGAGTCCCTCAACGACACCGTCGCGCAGATCACCGGCGTGCCCCAGCGGGAGACGGTCCCGGACGAGTTCGTGCGGGCGGCGCAGCAGGTCGAGCTCGTCGACATGACCGCCGAGGCGCTGCGGCGGCGCATGGCGCACGGTCACGTCTACCCCGCCGAGCGTGTGGATCCGGCGCTGGGCAACTACTTCCGGGTGGGGAACCTGACCGCCCTGCGCGAGCTCGCCCTGCTGTGGCTCGCGGACAAGGTCGATGCGCAGCTGGACCGCTACCGCGCCGACCACGGCATCGCGGCCACGTGGGAGACGCGCGAGCGCGTCGTCGTCGCCCTCACCGGGGGCCCCGAGGGACCC
>SCQZ01000224.1 GCA_004299665.1 Jatrophihabitans sp. | reverse complement strand
CCTGCGGGTCTTCTCCGGCACGCTGACCCCCGAGACCCAGATCCACATCTCCGGCCACGGCGGCGGTGAGCGCGGCCACCCCGACCACGACACCGACGAGCGGGTGGGCCAGATCCACTCGGCGCTGGGCGCCACGCTGCGCCCGGTCGAGCACGCCGTCGCGGGCGACATCTGCGCGATCGGGCGCCTCGGCAGCGCCGAGACCGGCGACACGCTCTCGGACCGGGCGCACCCGCTGCTGATCGCCCCGTGGTCGTTGCCCGAACCGCTGCTGCCCGTCGCCGTCCAGGCGGCGACGCGCGCCGACGAGGACGCGCTCGCCAAGGCCCTGGGCCGGCTCACGGCCGGCGACCCGACGGTGCGCGTCGAGCGCCACCAGGACACCGGCCAGCTGGTCCTGTGGTGCATGGGCGAGGCGCACGCCGACGTCGTGCTGGACCGGCTGCGCTCCACCGGCGCCCACGTGGACACGGTCCCACTGCGCATCGCGCTGTGCGAGACGTTCACCGCCGCCGCGAACGGCCACGGCCGGCTGGTGAAGCAGTCCGGCGGTCACGGTCAGTACGCGGTGTGCGACGTCGTGGTGACGCCGCTGCCACGCGGGTCGGGCATCGAGTTCGAGGAGAAG
Source organism: Jatrophihabitans sp. (assembly GCA_004299665.1). Classification (GTDB taxonomy): domain Bacteria; phylum Actinomycetota; class Actinomycetes; order Mycobacteriales; family Jatrophihabitantaceae; genus FW021-bin43. The sequence continues at coordinate 2,155 of SCQZ01000224.1, read as the reverse complement.
GTCGTCGGCGGGGCGGTGCCCTCGCAGTTCATCGGCTCGGTGGAGAAGGGCGTGCGGGCCCAGTTGGCGCAGGGGCTGGACGGCGACCGCATCCCCGTCGTCGACGTGCGGGTGACGCTCGTGGACGGCAAGGCCCACAGCGTCGACTCCTCCGACGCGGCGTTCCAGACCGCCGGCGGCCTGGCCGTGAAGGAGGCGGCCGCCGCGGGGCGCCTCACGCTGCTGGAGCCCATCGCGCAGGTCCACGTCACCGTCCCGGACGCCCACGTCGGCGCCGTCATGTCCGACCTGTCCGGCCGGCGCGGGCGGGTGACCGGCACCGAGCCGGACCCGTCGGCGCCGGTCGGCATGGAGCGCACGACCGTGCACTGTGAGGTGCCCGAGGCCGAACTCGTCCGGTACGCGATCACGCTGCGCTCGCTCACCGCGGGTACCGGCCGGTTCACCCGCGCGTTCGCGCGCCTGGACCTGGTCCCCGCACAGGTCGCCGAGACGCTGCGCAAGCCGCCGGAGTGAGCTCACTCGAGCGGTTCCCGCGCGACCTAGGTCACTGCTTGGGCAGGTTGAGCTTGGACAGGTCCGGCATCTCGAAGCCGGCGGGTAGCTGACCGAACGCCGCCGGGTCGAAGCCGGCGGGCATCCGCGGCGGCGTGGGCCCCCGGCCGCCCCCCTTGCCCTTCTTCCCCTTCTTCCCCTTGGCCTTCTTGCTCGCGCGTCGCATACCGGGCAGCCCCATGCCGCCGAGCTGGCCCATCATCTTGCGGGCCTCGAAGAACCGGTCGACCAGTTGGTTGACGTCGGTCACCTGCACGCCGGAGCCGTTGGCGATGCGCAACCGGCGCGACCCGTTGATGATCTTCGGATTGTCCCGCTCCGCGGGCGTCATCGACCGGATGATGGCCGCGGTGCGGTCCAGGTCCTTGTCGTCGATCTGGGAGATGGCCTCCTTCATCTGCCCCATGCCCGGCAGCATGCCGAGCAGGTTGCCGATCGGTCCCATTCGGCGGATCGCCTGCAGTTGGTCCAGGAAGTCCTCGAGGGTGAAGTTCTGCATGCCGCCGGACAGCTTGGCGGCCATCTTCTCGGCCTCGGCCTCGTCGAAGTGCTTCTGCGCCTGCTCGATCAGGGTGAGCATGTCCCCCATGCCCAGGATGCGCGAGGCCATGCGATCGGGGTGGAAGACGTCGAAGTCCTCGAGCTTCTCGCCGTTGGAGGCGAACAGGATCGGCTCGCCGGTGACGTAGCGCGCAGACAGCGCCGCACCGCCGCGGGCGTCGCCGTCGAGCTTGGTGAGCACGACGCCGGTGAGGCCGACCCCGTCGCGGAACGCCTCCGCGGTGTTGACCGCGTCCTGGCCGACCATCGCGTCGAGGACGAACAAGATCTCCTGCGGCTGCACGGCGTCACGGATGGCGGCGGCCTGGGCCATCATCTCGGCGTCGATGCCGAGCCGCCCGGCGGTGTCGACCACGACCATGTCGTGTTGCGCACGCCGGGCGAACTCGACGGAATCCCGGGCCACGGCGACCGGGTCCCCCAGGCCGTTGCCCGCCTGCGGCGCATAGACCGCGACGCCGGCGCGCTCCCCGACGACCTGCAACTGGTTCACCGCGTTGGGGCGCTGCAGGTCGCAGGCGACCAGCAGCGGCGTGTGGCCCTGCTCGCGCAGCCAGCGGCCGAGCTTGCCGGCGAGCGTCGTCTTGCCGGTGCCCTGCAGGCCCGCGAGCAGGATCACCGTCGGCGGCTGCTTGGCGAACTGCAGCCGGCGGGTCTGCCCGCCCAGGATCGTGACGAGTTCGTCGTTGACGATCTTGATGACCTGCTGGGCCGGGTTGAGGGCCCGGGAGACGTCCTCGCCCTTGGCACGCTCCTTGATCGCGGCGATGAACTGCCGCACCACCGGCAGTGCGACGTCGGCCTCGAGCAGCGCGATGCGGATCTCGCGCGCCGTGGCGTCGATGTCGGCCTCGGAGAGCCGGCCCTTGCCGCGCAGGCCGGTGAAGATCTTGTCGAGGCGGTCGGAGAGCGTAGCGAACACGCCGCCCAGCGTACGGGGCATCCGGCGACCTCGGCGGACGGCGGCCGGACCGACGACGGCGCGCGAACGTCAGCCTGGCCCGCGGCTACAGCAGTTCGCTGCCGCCGTCGACGTAGA
>SCQZ01000223.1 GCA_004299665.1 Jatrophihabitans sp. | reverse complement strand
GGCGGGATCGCGCGCCGGCGCCTGTGGGCGGAGCCGGGCCGCACCATGGCGGGCATGTGGGCACTTCCCGGGCTCGGCGTGCTGTGCGCGGCCGCGGCGGTGGCGGGCGGAGCCGTGGCGGCCGGGGCGCCGACGTCCGCGCCGTCCCCGCCGCCGGCCGTGGACCCCGGGCCGGGCGCGCGGGCGCCCGGCCCGCCCGGACCGGTCCGCTACGCCGCACCGGTGTCACCGCTCTCGCCGGTGCGCGGGTTCGAGCCGCCGCCCACGCCCTACGCCGCGGGACACCGGGGCGTGGACCTCGCCGTCGCCCCGGGGCAGGCCGTGACCGCCGCCGCGGACGGGACCGTCACCTTCGCCGGAGCCGTGGCCGGCCGCGGGGTGGTCGTGATCAGCTCCGGCGACGGGGTACGGACCGAGTACGAGCCGGTGCGACCGGCCGCGCGGGCCGGCGATCGCGTGGCGCGACGGGACCCTATCGGGGTGGTCGAGGGTTCGCACGGCGACTGCGCACCGTCGACGTGCCTGCACTGGGGCGCGCGCCGGGAAGGCGCGTACTTCGATCCGCTGACCCTGCTCGCCCCGCTCGGTCCGGTCCGGCTGCTGCCGTGGCGCGACGCTCAGGCCCGCGGGTGCGCCTGCCGGTACACCGCCCGCAGCCGCTCGACCGACACGTGGGTGTAGAGCTGCGTGGTGGCCAGGCTGGCGTGACCGAGCAGTTCCTGCACGCTGCGCAGGTCCGCGCCCCCTTCGAGCAGATGCGTCGCGGCCGTGTGGCGCAGCCCGTGCGGCCCGATGTCCGGCGCTCCCGGCACCGCCGCCACCAGCCGGTGCACCACGCGCCGCACGGCGCGCGGGTCGATGCGTCCTCCCCGCGCGCCGAGCAGCAGCGCCGCACCGCTCGCGCCGGTGGCCACCAGTGGCCGGCCCTCGGCGAGCCAGTGCTGCAGCGCCCGCTCGGCCGCCACCCCGTACGGGACCGAACGCTGCTTGGCGCCCTTGCCGAGCACCCGCACCAGCCGCCGCGACCGGTCGACGTCCTCGATGTCGAGGGCGCTGAGCTCGGACACCCGTACGCCGGTCGCGTAGAGCAACTCGCCGATGAGCAGGTCACGCAACTCCAGCGGGCCCATCGGGCCGCCGGCGCGGCCCGCTGCCTGCGGATCGCGCGGCGCCAGCATCGCAGCGGCCTCGTCGGCGTGCAGCACCGGCGGGAGCAGGCGATGTGCCCGGGGGCTCGCGAGCAGTTGCCCGGGGTCGCCCGGGGCGAGTCCGCTGCGATGGGCCCAGGAGGTGAAGGACCGCACCGCGGCCGCGCGGCGCGCCAGCGTGGTGCGGGCCGCACCCGCGTGACGCTGCACGGCGAGCCAGCCGCGCAGCGTGGCCAACTCCGCATCCGCAGGTGCCGTGCCGCCGAGGCGCGCCAGGTGGAGCAGGAACCCGTGCACGTCACCGACGTAGGCGCGCACGGTGTGCGGCGACCGGCCGCCCTCCAGGGCCAGGTACCGCTCGAACCCCGCGAGCGCCTCGGCCAGCCGCACCGGCAGTTCCGGCACCGGCGGCGCGGGGACCGGTGGCGGCGCAGACGGCGGGGACGGCACCCCCCGACCGTGACCGCCGCACCGGGCCGCGTCAAGGCGCCACGCGCACGGCCCGGCGCTGTCGCCTGCGCTGCGCCCCCGGGACGCGCAATGATCAGGGGATGCTGGCGCGGCTCACCCGCCTCGACCTGCCTCCGGACGCCTTCGCGGTCGTGATGGCCACGGGGATCGTCGCCGTGGCAGCGCGCCAGCACCGCTACCCGCGCATCGGCGACGTGCTGACCGTCGTCGCGGTCGCCATGTTCGTCGCGCTCGCCGCCGGTCTCGTCCTGCGGGTCACGGTGCGGTTCGAGTCCGCGGTCTCCGAGATCCAAGATCCCGACGTGGCCTTCCGGATGTTCACCGCCAGTGCCGCGTGCGCGGTGCTGGGCGTGCGGTTCCAGGACACGGTGTGGGCCCTGGGCGTGCTGGGCGCGCTGGCAGCGGGCTCGTGGCTGCTGCTCGCGCCGCTGGCCACCCGCGACGTGCTACGCCGCCCACGCGCCGTG
>SCQZ01000222.1 GCA_004299665.1 Jatrophihabitans sp. | reverse complement strand
TCCGCGGCATCCGGTCCACAGGCCCTGACGTACCCGGCCCGTTCGAGCAGCCCGGCGATGCGCTCGGAGTCGTGCACGTTCATCTGGCACCCGTAGGTGCGGATGGCGTAGCTGCGGGGGCCCTGCGTCACGGGTCGAGGATACGTGCGGCGGCGTCACGGCAGCGGTCGGAGGACCGCGCGTGAGGGTCCCCGCCGAGCCACCGGCTCAGTGGGCGATCTCGGTTGCCCGGGACTCCCGCACGACCGTGACGCGGATCTGCCCGGGGTAGGTCAGTTCGTCCTCGATCTGCTTGGCGATCTCGCGGGCGATGACCTGGGCCTCGAGGTCGTCGACCGCACCGGGCTCGACCATGACCCGGACCTCGCGGCCGGACTGCATCGCGAAGACCTTCTCGACGCCGTTCTTGGCCGAGGCGATCTCCTCGATGCGGGCCAGGCGCTTGACGTAGTTCTCCAGCGACTCGCGGCGGGCGCCCGGACGTGCGGCCGAACAGGTGTCCGAGGCCTGGGTGAGGACGGCCTCGATGGTGCGCGGCTGCACCTCGTTGTGGTGTGCCTCGACGGCGTGCGCGACCGCCTCGGTCTCGCCGTACTTGCGCAGCAGTTCGGCGCCGATGATGGCGTGACTGCCCTCGACCTCGTGGGTGAGGGCCTTGCCGATGTCGTGCAGGAAGGCGCAGCGCTTGACCAGCGTCGGCTCGATCCCGAGTTCGGCGGCCATGACGCCGGCGACATGGGCGGTCTCGATGAGGTGCGCGAGCACGTTCTGGCCGTAGCTGGTGCGGTACCGCAGCCGACCGAGGGTCGGCAGCAGCCGCTCGTCCAGGCCGGTCACCCCGACCTCCGCCAGAGCGTCCCGCGCCGCCCGCAGGCACAGGTCGTCGACCTCCGCGCGGCTGAGCTCGTAGGCCTCCTCGATGCGGTGCGGGTGGATGCGCCCGTCCAGGATCAGCTTCTCCAGGGTCAGCCGCCCGACCTCGCGTCGCACCGGGTCGAAGCAGGACAGCAGCACCGCCTCGGGCGTGTCGTCGATGATCACGTTGACGCCGGTGGTGCTCTCGAAGGCGCGAATGTTGCGGCCCTCGCGGCCGATGATGCGCCCCTTCATCTCGTCCCCCGGCAGGTGCAGCACGCTCACGACCGTCTCGGCGGTCTGCTCGCCGGCGACCCGCTGCACCGCCTCGGCGACGATGCCGCGGGCCCGCCGGGTGCCCTCGGTGCGGGCCTCCTGCTCGATGGCCCGCACCAGCACGGCCGCGTCGCGCCGTGCGGTGACCTCGACGCCGTTGAGCACCTCGGCCCGGGCCTGTTCCATCGTCAGCCCCGCGATCCGGGCGAGCTCGCGGGCGTGCGCCTGCTCGCGCCCGTCCAGCTCCGCGGAACGGGCGTCCAGGTCCCGGTCGCGATCGGCGAGCAGCGCCGCGCGCGACCCGAGTTCGCTGCCGGTGAGCTGCAGTGCCTCCTCCCGGGCACGCACCTCCCCCTCCGCCCGCTGCACCTCACCCTCGCGGCGGCGCAGGTCGGACTCGCGGCCGGCCAGTTCGTCCTCCAGGTCGCGCCGGGCCGCGGCCGTCGCGGCGAGCGCGTCGTGCTCGGCGCGGCTGCGCAGCGACTCGGCCTCGACCCGGGCGGCCGCCAGCTCCGAGCGGGCGGTGCGCCGCAGCGCCTCCGCCTCGGCCTCGGCGACGCCGCGCAGGGCCAGCGTCTCGGTCTCGGTGCGCTGACGTACGGACTGCGCGTCGGCCTCGGCCCGGGCCAGCGTTCCGGACCCCGCGTCCCCGCCGGCGCCACGGCGGTAGGCCTGCACGAACAACAGCCCGAGGACGAAGACCGCACCGATCGCCGCGTACCAGACCCCTGTCATCGCCGTCTCCGTCCGCCCGGTGCCTGCAGTGCCTCCCAGGAGCACGGATCTGCAGATAGCGGAGCACATCCTGACGGGGGGACCGGCAGGTGCGCCCGGCGCCGGGTCCAGCGCGGCGCCGCGAGGGGAGGAACCTCCTGTCGGTAGCGGTCTCGATCGGTGCTATCAGCGTTCGCGACGTCAGGACGCCACGATCATCGGTGTACTCCTGATGTACCTGAGGTTAGGAACGCCGCGTCGCGAACGCAAGCAATCGATCGGTGACGACCGGTGCGGTCAGCCTCCCGGCCCCGGATCCGCATCCTCGAGCCCGGCCGGCCCGGTGACCGCATCGCGGACGACCTCCCACGCCAGAGCGCCGGGGTAGCCGCGCCGGGCGAGCAGCGCCACCAGCCGCCGGGCCCGGACCTCGGGGGCCAGGGCGGCCAAAGCCGGCAGCCGCTTGGCCACCAGCCGACGGGCGGCGTGACGCTCGCTGTCCGCGTCGATGGCACCGACTGCCTCGGCCACCAGTTGCTCGTCGAGGCCCCGCTGCCGCAGCTTGAGCGTCACCGCGCGCCGGGCGAGCCCCCGTTCGCGGTGGTGCGCACCGGCGAGCATGCCGGCCAGCGCCGCGTCGTCGATCAGCCCGACCTCCGTGAACCGGTCCAGCACGGTCCGCGCCGCGTCGTCCGGCACGCCGCGCCTGCGCAACTGCGCGGCCAGTTCGGCGCGGCTGCGGGCCCGCCGCTCCAGCAGCCGCAGGCAGATGAGCCGGGCGACCGCGTGTGGGTCGCTCGTGTCCGGCTCGCCCGGAC
>SCQZ01000221.1 GCA_004299665.1 Jatrophihabitans sp. | reverse complement strand
GTCATGACGGTCCTGTACGCGTTCGACCCGGACGAGGAGGGTGTCCCGCTCAGCGTTCTCGTGCGACGGACCGGCCTGCCCAAGGGCACGCTGCATCGGGTGCTCGGCGAACTCGTGCACGTCCGCCTGGTGGAGCGCGTCACCAACGGTTACCGGCTCGGGGGCGCGCTGTACGAACTCGGCCTGCGCGCCTCCGCGGAACGGCGCCTGCGCGAGATCGCGATGCCGTTCCTGCAGGACCTCTACGAACGCACCCACGAGACGGTGCACCTCGCGGTCCGCGAGGGCGTCGAGGTGGTCTACATCGAGAAGATCGGCGGGCACCGCCAGGCGCGCACCCCGTCGCGGGTCGGCGGCCGGATGCCGCTGCACAGCACCGCGCTGGGCAAGGCTCTGCTGGCGAACGCGCCGGACGCGGTGTTCGAGCAGCGGGTGGGCGCCGGACTGGCGCGCCTGACCCCCCACACGGTCACCGCCCCCGGCCTGCTGCGCCGCCAGCTCGCGACGATCGCCCAGACCGGCATCGCCTTCGAGCACGAGGAGAGCGCGATCGGCGTCAGTTGCGTCGCCGCTGCGGTGCTCGGGCCCGGCGAGGAGCCGATCGCAGCGGTCAGTGTGAGCGGGCTGACCGGCCGGTTCCGGCCACAGGACCACGCCAACTTCGTACGGGCCGTCGCGGGCGGCATCGCCGCCACACTCGCCCGTCGCGCGTCCCTGCTCGCGGACGGCTGATCGGCCAGAGCCTCCCGGCGGCGCGGGACCCGATCGCCCGTTGACGCTCTCAGCCGGCGGCCGGCCCCTGGCCGGCCTGCCGCGCGAGGTCGAGCACCTGCGGGAACAGGATGTTGTTCTCCTTGTGGATGTGCTGGTGCAGGTCCGCCTCCATCTCCTGCAGTCCGGCGAGCATCATCCGGTACGAGGCGCAGGCATCGGGCGGCACCGCGTAGCCCCCGGTGAGCGTGCGCAGCCGCGTCAGCAGGATGCCGACGGCACCGTGCTCGGCCCGCAGCGTGTCGATCTGGCCCGCGAGTTCGCCGTCGGGCCGGCCGCTGCGCTCGAGCCGCGTGATCGCGGGGAACACCTGGCGCTCCTCGCGGCTCAGGTGCGGATCGAGCGAGGCCAGGACCTGCGCGAAGGTGGCCGCGACCTCGGCGAGTTCGGGGTGACGCTCGCCGTGCACGACGTGCACCTTCTCGACCAGGGCCTGCAGCCGGGGCATCTCCCGCCACAGGTACGCGTGGTGGGTGTCGACGATCTCGTGCGCGAGCGCCGCGTTGCCACCCGCGGTGTTCCCACCCGTGCCGGACGGCGCGGGGGGTCCATCCGGCACGGGCAGCTCCAGGGCGTGGCCGACCTCGTCCGGGTCGAGACCAGCGGCGCGGGCCGCGTCGGCGAGCGAGCGATGGCCGTGGCAGCAGTAGTCCAGGCCGAAGTGCTCGAGGACGTCGCCGCGGCGGGGATCGGCGACGACCAGGTCTGCGAGCGATGTCTGCGTGTCGATGAGCACGGTCTCGAACCTAGGTCGGGGCCGGACCCCCGTTCAAGGGACGTAAGTACCAACCTATTGGTGAAAATGCTCACGGTGCGGAACCGGGCGTCAGGCGGGCGCGGGGTGGTAGCGCCGGCTCCATTCGTCGTAGCCGCCGCGGACGTCGCACACGTCGGCGAACCCCGCCCTGCGCATGAGGCTGGCCGCGACCGAGGACCGCCACCCGCTCGCGCAGTACACCACGATGCGCTCCCCGTTCGGCAGCGCTTCCATACGCCGGCGCAGGTGGGGTAGCGGGATGCGCACCGATCCGGGCACCGCGCCCTGCTCGACCTCGCCGGGGTTGCGGACGTCCAGGACGATCGCGCCGCGGCGCCGGGCCTGTTCCAACTCGCCCACGTCGACGCGCTCGGCGGTGGCCGTCCGGCCGCGCGCCACGCCGGCTCGCGGCAACGGCCAGGCAACGTAGCCGACGACGTTGTCGAACCCGATCCGGCCCAGCCGGGTACGCGTCTCCTGCTCGCGCCCCGG
>SCQZ01000220.1 GCA_004299665.1 Jatrophihabitans sp. | reverse complement strand
CCAGGCGGTCCAACTGCACGGCGGGATGGGGTACATGCGCGAGTGCGAGATCGAACGGCAGTACCGCGACATGCGCATCCTGGGCATCGGCGGCGGGACCAGCGAGATCCTGACGGGACTGTCGGCCAAGCTGCTGGGATACACGGCATGACGGTGCTGTCGTCCACCGTCGACACCGGTGCGCCGGAGTTCGCGGCGAACCGCGAGGCGCTGCTCGGCAAGATCGCGGACCTCGACGCCGAGCACGCCAAGGCGGTCGCGGGCGGCGGCGAGAAGTACGTCGCCCGCCACCATGCGCGCGGCAAGCTGCTGGTCCGCGAGCGCATCGAGTTGTTGCTCGATCCCGGCTCGTACTTCCTCGAACTGTCCCCGTTGGCCGCGTGGGGCACGGACTACACGGTCGGGGCGTCGGTGGTCTGCGGCATCGGTGTCGTGGAGGGCGTCGAGTGCCTGATCAGCGGCAGCGACCCGACGATCCGCGGCGGCGCGTCGAACCCGTACACGCTGAAGAAGACGCTGCGGGCCAACGAGATCGCGATGCAGAACCGGCTCCCCGTGATCGGGCTGACGGAATCCGGCGGCGCGGACCTGCCGACCCAGAAGGACATCTTCATCCCCGGCGGGCAGATGTTCCGCGACCTGACCCGGCTGTCGGCCGCGGGCATCCCGTCGATCTCGCTGGTGTTCGGCAACTCCACGGCGGGCGGCGCGTACGTCCCGGGCATGAGCGACTACGTCGTGATGATCAAGGAGCGGTCGAAGGTGTTCCTGGCCGGGCCGCCCCTGGTCAAGATGGCCACCGGCGAGGAGTCCGACGACGAGGCGCTCGGCGGCGCGGACCTGCACGCGCGGCAGTCCGGCCTCGCGGACTACTACGCGCTGGACGAACAGGACGCGATCCGCATCGGCCGGCGGATCGTCAAGCGCCTGAACTGGCGCAAACAGGGGCCGGCGCCGCGACCGGAGTACGACGAGCCGCGGTACGACGCCGAGGACCTGCTCGGCATCGTCCCCACCGACCTCAAGGTGCCGTTCGACCCGCGCGAGGTCGTCGCCCGCATCGTCGACGGCAGCGACTTCGATGAGTTCAAACCGCTCTACGGCGCCTCGCTGGTCACCGGCTGGGCCCGGTTGCACGGCTACCCGGTCGGCGTGCTGGCCAACGCCCGCGGCGTGCTGTTCAGCGAGGAGGCACAGAAGGCGGCGCAGTTCATCCAGCTGGCCAACCGCGCCGACACCCCGCTGCTGTTCCTGCAGAACACCACCGGCTACATGGTCGGCGCCGAGTACGAGCGGCGCGGGATCATCAAGCACGGCGCGCAGATGATCAACGCCGTGTCCAACTCGCGGGTGCCGCACCTGACCGTCACGATGGGTGCGTCCTACGGCGCGGGGAACTACGGGATGTGCGGGCGGGCGTACGGGCCGCGGTTCCTGTTCACCTGGCCGTCGGCGAAGTCGGCGGTGATGGGGCCGGCGCAGTTGGCGGGCGTGCTGTCGATCGTCGCGCGGCAGGCGGCCGCGGCGCGCGGGCAGGACTACGACGACGCCGCCGACGCGCAGATGCGCCAGTACGTCG
>SCQZ01000219.1 GCA_004299665.1 Jatrophihabitans sp. | reverse complement strand
GTCGCCGCCCTTCGCGTGGGCCGCCTCGACCTCGACCGGCGTCGGGCTGAGGTCGCCGAGTCCGTCACCTCGGTGAACGGCCGACTCGTGTGGGGGAGCCCGAAGGGGCACGCGCGGCGATGGGTCAGCATCCCCGCATTCGTCACGGAGCAGCTCGCCGAACACCTCGCCGGCAAGGCGCCGGATGACCTGGTCTTCGCATCCCCGCACGGCGAGGTGCTGCGCGCCTCGAACTTCCGGCGCGACGTCTTCGAACCGGCGGCCCGCGCCGCCGGGCTGGACGGGCTCGTGCCTCACGGCCTGCGTCACACCGCCGCATCGCTCGCCATTGCGTCGGGCGCGGACGTGAAGGTCGTGCAGCAGATGCTCGGGCACAAGTCGGCGACGATGACCCTCGACCTGTACGGACACCTGTTCGAGAACCGGCTCGACGACGTCGCCGAGCGCCTCGATTCCGCGGCACGGGCCGAAGCTGCCGTTGCCCGAGCGTTGCCCGAAGGCCAGGTTGTTCGATTCGGGCGGCGCGAATCCCGCTCCCGGAACCGCTACAGGCCAGCAAATACCAGGCCTTCAGCAGTGCCCCCGGCAGGATTCGAACCTGCGACGCCCGGCTTAGGAGTCCGGCGCTCTATCCCCTGAGCTACGAGGGCTTACGAGGGCTACGAGAGCTGAGGCCGCGGGTAGCCAGTTCGGATGGTAGCGGAGCGATGTCCTTGCGATAGACGACCATCTCGCACGGGGTCGCGAGCTTCGCGACGAGGTCCGGATACATCTCGCCCAGGGCGCCGACCCGTACCACGTGATAGCCGAGCCGCAGGTACCAGGCGGCAAGCGCCGCCTTCCCGGCATGGGTCCAGGCCGTGGGGGTCAAGATCTCCAGTTGGACGGTCCGCAGTCCTCGTGCGCGGCAGCGGTCCTCCACGGCGGTGATCAACGCGCCCCCCACCCCGAGACCACCGTGGACGGGATCGACGGCCAGCATGCCGAACTGCCCGGTCGTCGCGTCCAGCTGCCGGGTGTGGACCGCCCCCACGATGCGCCCGGCGACGCGCGCGACGAGGATCTCGCCGCGCGCGACCAGCCGCGCGAGGTCGGCGGCGTCGGTACGCGTCGTTCCGTCGCGCCATATGCCCTCCTCGGCCGTCGCGTACCCAGCGTTGATCATGGCCGTCAGCCGGCGCAGCAGCGCCTGGTCGAGCCGGGAGGTCGCCGGTAGCGCCGCTACCTCGATCTCCACGGTGCCGCCCACCCGGCGAGCATGCGGCAGGGCGCGCTGCCGGTGCAACCTGCCGCGAGCCGCGACGCGGGTGCGCTCTCGGGCACCGCATCGGCCACCGGACAGTAGGCTCGCCGGCGTGGAGCTTCCGCATCTGGACGAGCGCGGCGCCGCCCGCATGGTCGACGTGTCGGGGAAGGACGTCACGGCGCGCACCGCCACGGCCACCGGCCGGTTCGTCACGACCGCGGCGGTGATCGACCTGCTGCGGCGCGACGGGCTGCCCAAGGGCGATGCGCTGGCAGTCGCGCGGATCGCGGGGATCGCGGCGGCCAAGCGCACGCCGGACCTGGTGCCGCTGTGCCACCCGGTCGCGCTGCACGGGGTGAGCGTCGACCTCGAGACCGGCGAGGACTACGTCGACATCACGGCGACGACCCGCACCGCCGACCGCACCGGCGTCGAGATGGAGGCGCTGACATCCGTCGTCGTCGCGGGGCTGGCGCTGTACGACATGGTCAAGGCCGTCGACCGCGGCGCCCGCCTCACGGATGTGCAGTTGCGGCACAAGGCCGGCGGCCGGACGGGTGAGTGGGACCGGCCGTGAGGGTCGCGATCATCACCTGCTCCAACCGGTCCGCGGCCGGCGAGCGCCCGGACGACTCCGGAGCGCTGCTCGCCGACCTCGCGGCTGCGGACGGCCACACCGTCACCGGGCGTGAGATCGTCGCTGACGACGTCGAGGCCATCCGGGCGGCGGTCCGCGCGGCCGTCGCCCGCGGGGACGACGCCGTCCTCACCACCGGCGGCACCGGCCTGACCCCGACCGACGTCACCCCCGAGGCGGTGACC
>SCQZ01000218.1 GCA_004299665.1 Jatrophihabitans sp. | reverse complement strand
GAGGCCACCGCGGCACGCTATCTCGCCCGATTAGTCACCCCGAACCACCCTCTACCGCACCCGAAGCCCAGCAAACTGGGCGCTCCAACTCACGCCACCTGGAACGTGGCACGAGTCAGGCCGGACGGTGCACGGGGACAACGAGGTCTTCCTCCGCGGGCGACTGGCGGCCGCGGCCGTGACGCGGGTGCTGCCCAGCGGGGACGAACTGTGCAGCTTCCGGCTGACCGTGCGCCGTGAGCAGGGCGGACGCGTGGACAGCATCGAGTGCGCCACGACCGCGGCTCGCGCCCGGCGCACGATCCAGCACGCCGTGCCCGGCGACGAACTCGAGGTGGGTGGCCGGCTCCGGCGTCGGTTCTGGCGGTCCCCGGCCGGGCCTGCCAGCCGCTACGAGGTCGAGGTGGCGACGGCGCGGTCAGCGCTCGTCCGCGAAGCGTCGCATCACCAGGCCGGAGGCCGGCTTCGGCGTGAACAGCGTCGACTTGCGCGGCATCCGCGCGCCCGCGCGTGCCACCGCCGCCACGGCGGAGACCGGTGTCGGGCGCAACAGCACGGCGGTGCCGCCGTGGGCTGTCGCATCCGCGAGGGCCTCGTCGAGGCTGTGGGCGTAGTGCACGCGCTCGACCGAGTCCTCGATGCCCAGCGCCTGCGCGATGACGGCCCGGTGGGTCACCGTGACGTCCAGGGCGGACAGTTCGCGCGGTTCGCCGTCGGCTCCCGCCGCGAGGGCGGCGGCACGCAGCGAGCCGTCGCGGTCGCGGACGAGCACGGCGCCGTCCCCGTCCGCCAGCACCACCGCGTACCCGGGTTCCGCTGCGGCCGCCTTGAGCCCGGCCGCCGCCGAGGGGACCGGATCGACACGGGCCCAGGGGCGCAGCCGTTCGACGGCGTTCGGCAGCGGCAGGCCGGGGATCGTGCGGTGGATCGCGTGCACCTGAGGGCCGAACACGGAGGCGTCCACGAGCAGGGTCAGGCCGAAGTCCCACGGGCCGGCCCCGTGTTCGGCCCGCAGTTCTGCCTGCAACCGGCGGTAGGTGGCGTACCGGTGGTGCCCGTCGGCGATCAGGGCGGTGCGCCCGGCGAGGTCGGCGGCGATCTGCGCGAGCTGGGTCCGGTCGGTCAGCGCCCACAGCCGGTGCCGCAGGCCGTCGGGGCCGGTCGCGGTCGCGATCGCCGCCGCGGGGTCGACCGCTGCGACGGCCTCGCTTGCGGCGCCGCCGCCGTCGTAGACCAGATAGATCGGCTCCAGGTTCGCCTGCGTCGCGGACATCAACGCCAGCCGGTCCGCGACGGGGCCGGCCATGGTGTCCTCGTGCGGCAGGATCACCCCGTCCCGAGGATCACGAAGTTCGACGGCGCCGAGCAGACCGCGGGTCGTGCCGCCGTCCGCGCCGCCCATCTCGTACACGTACAGCGCCGCGCGTTCGGCCACGCGGTAGACGCCCGCCCGGGTGCGTTCACGCAGCAACTGTGCCGCGTGTTCGTAGCGGTCCACCCCGGCACCGGGCTCGGGAAGGATCAGCGA
>SCQZ01000217.1 GCA_004299665.1 Jatrophihabitans sp. | reverse complement strand
CCGCGGAGGTCAACGGCATCGGCGGCGGCTACCAGGGCGACGGCGGCAAGACGATCGTCCCCAGCGACGCCTTCGTCAAGCTCTCGTTCCGCCTCGTCGCCGCGCAGCGCCCGGCCGAGATCATCGCGGGCGTGGAGCGGTTCGTCGCCGATCACACCCCGGAGGGCGTCGTCGCGACGATCGAGTGGGAGGGCGGTGGGGTCGCGCCGTGCCTGGTCCCGCTCGACACGCCCGCCTACCGGGCGCTCGAGCGCGCCATCTCGCAGGCGTTCGACGGCCTGCCGGTGCTGCCGACCCGGGAGGGGGGCAGCGGGCCGGAGGCGGCGCTGCAGGACGCGCTCGGCGCGCCGATGGTCTTCCTGGGCGTCGGGCTGCCGGACGACCAGATCCACGCGCCGAACGAGAAGGTCACGCTCTCGATGCTCTACCGCGGCGCCGAGGCGGCCGCGCTGCTGTGGCGCGAGTTCGCGGCCCTCGGACCGTCCGGGCTGCGCCCGCGGTAGAACGGTTGGCCCGCGAGGCCTACCGCAGATACGGGAAGGGTTCGGGGCACCCGGCGCGGCTCGACCTCGGGGACTGCTTCGCCTACGCGCTCGCGATCGACACAGGCGAACCGCTGCTGTACAAGGCCGATCACTTCGGCCACACGGACGTCCGTGCCGTGCCCGTAGGGTGAACGCGTGCCGCGCACCCTGTCCAGCCCCACCTTCGAGATCGTGCATCACACCCTCGACAACGGCCTGCGGGTCGTGCTCGCCCCGGATCGCTCCGCCCCGGTCGTCGGCGTCGCGGTGCTCTACGACGTCGGGATGCGCTCCGAGCCGCAGGGCCGCACCGGCTTCGCCCACCTGTTCGAGCACCTGATGTTCCAGGGCAGCGCGAACCTGGACAAGCTCGAGCACTTCCGGTACGTCCAGTCCAGCGGTGGGGTGTTCAACGGCAGCACCCACGTCGACTACACCAACTACTTCGAGGCGCTGCCCTCGAACGCCCTCGAGCGCGGGCTGTTCCTGGAGGCGGACCGGATGCGCTCGCCGCGCATCACCGCGGAGAACCTGGCCAACCAGCTCGACGTCGTCAAGAACGAGATCCGCGTCAACGTCCTGAACCGCCCGTACGGCGGCTTCCCGTGGATCCCCCTGCCGGCCGTGCTGTTCGACAGCTTCGCCAACTCCCACAACGGCTACGGCGGGTTCGAGGACCTGGACAGCGCCACCGTCGAGGACGCCAAGGACTTCTTCGCCCGCTACTACGCGCCGGCGAACGCGGTGCTCGCCGTCGCCGGGGACCTGGACGTCGACGGCACACTCGCGCTGGTCGAGAAGCACTTCGGCGACCTGCGCCGGCGTCGCGCCCCGAGGCGCCCCAGCTTCGCCGAGCCGCCGCTGACCGTGGAGCGGCGCGCCACGCACGAGGACCCCCACGCACCGATGCCCGCCGTCGCGGTCGGCTACCGGCTCGCCGATCCGGTGGGGGACCTGGACGCACACCTGGCGACCGTCCTGCTGACCGAGGTGCTCAGCGACGGCGACGCCTCGCGGCTGCAGCGGCGGCTGGTGCAGCGCGATCGGCTCGTCACCGACGTGGCCGCCTACGCCGGCGCGTTCGGCGACCCGTTCGACGAGCGCGGGCCGACCGCGCTGACGATCACCGCGCACTACCCGGAGGCGGCCGCCCTGGACCGCATCCTCGCCGCCCTCGACGAGGAGGTCGACCGGGTCGCCGAGCAGGGCCCGGACGGCGGCGAGCTGGAGCGGGTGCGGACGCGACTGGCCTCCGTCCTGTTCCGCGAGCTGGACCCGGTGATCAGCCGCGGTCTGGAGTTCGCCAAGTTCGAGCTCGTGCACGGCCGCGCCGAACTGGTCAGCGAGCTGCCCCAGCGGCTCGCGGCGGTCCCGCCGGACGCCGTGCGCGCCGCCGCCGCGCGGCTGCGTGACAGCGGCCGGGCCGTCCTGGAGCTCGTCGCCGGCGGCGCGGCATGAACGCGCCCCGCGTCAACGGCGTGGTCCCCGCACTGACGGCGCCGCGGCGGGCCCGCCGCCCGTCCGTCGCCGAGGCGGTGCTCGGCAGCGGGCTGCGGGTGATCGCCGTGCGCAAGGCGGGCATCCCGATGGCCGAGGTGCGGCTGCGACTGCCCGCCCTGTCCTCGCGGGCCACGCACCCGGCGCGCGTCAACCTCATGGCGGACGCGATGCTCACCGGCGCCGGGGCGCGCAACCGCACCGATCTCGCGGCGGCGATCCAGGCCCTGGGAGCCGACCTCTCGGTGGGGGTGGACGCCGATCGGCTGCTGCTGTCGGCCAACGTGCTCGCGACGAACCTGCCGCGCCTGCTGGCGGTGCTGGCCGACGTCCTGGGCGGTGCCACCTACCCCACGTCCGAGGTCGCCACCGAGCGCGAGCGGCTGGTCGAACGGCTCACGATCGCCCGCTCCCGGCCGACCGTCGTCGCGGCCGAGGAACTCGCGCTGCGCATGTGGGGCGGGCACCCGTACGCCGTCGACCTACCGCGCGTGGAGGCGGTGGCGGCCGTGTCGGCGGCCCAGGTACGGGCACTGCACGCGGCGCTGGTGCGCCCGCACGAGGCGGTGCTGGTGATCGTCGGAGACGTGCAGCCGCGCCGGGTGCTCGACCAGGCCGCGCGCGAACTGGCCGCATGGACCGGCACCCGCGATCCGGTGCGCGTCCCCGCGCTGCCGCAGCCCGGCGGCGGACCGCTGCGGGTGATCGACCGTCCCGACTCCGTGCAGTCCTCGCTGCGGCTGGGCCGTCCCGCGCTGCGCCGCCAGGACGAGCGGTACCCGGCACTGCAGCTGGCGAACCTGATCTTCGGCGGCTACTTCTCCTCCCGCTGGACCGAGAACATCCGCGAGGACAAGGGCTACACCTACGGCCCGCACAGCCGCATCGACCACCACGTGCTGGGCTCGGTGCTGCAGTTGGACGTGGAGGTCGCCACCGAGGTGACCGCGCCGTCCTGGCTGGAGACGGCCTACGAACTCGGGCGGCTGGCGACGCTGCCGGTCACGCAGCAGGAGTTGGACAGCGTGCGCCAGTACGCCGTCGGGACGCTCTCGTTGTCGATCGCGACCCAGGCCGGCCTCGCCTCGACCCTCTCCTCCCTCGCCGGCGCCGGGCTGGACCTGGACTGGGTGCTCACCCACCCGGCGCGGCTGGCGGCGGTGACGGTCGAGGACGTGCGCGAGGTCGCGGCGCAGTTCTTCGCCCCCGGCGGGTTCACCGCCGTCGTCGTCGGCGACGCCGCAGCGATCACGACGCCACTCGCCCGCCTGACATCGCTCGATACATGAGCCGTCCGCTGCCGCTGAGCGCGGCCGCGTTCGACCGGGCCGCGCACCGGCGCCGTGACGACGCCTGGCTGGCCGGGGCGTGGCCGCGGTGCCGCGTCGTGGCGGTGGGCCGGCTCTCGCGCGCGCCGGCAGCACGCGACGACGCCGGCCGCCCGCACCTGGTCCTGCGCGACCCGGCGGCGTACCCGGACGACGTCGCCCGCCGGTTCCTGGGCGTCGTCGGCGACGTGCCGTACTTCGCCGTGGCGGCCGAACCGGACGAGCACGACGAGTGGCTCACGCTGCGCGACATCGGCCCGGCCGCCGACGACCTGGAGGCCGGGCTGCTCACCGCCGCCATCGCGCTGGAGCAGTGGCACCTGCGCCACACGCACTGCCCGCAGTGCGGCACGCCGACGGTCGAGACCAGCGCCGGCTGGATCCGCACCTGCCCGGCCGACGGCAGCGAGCACTTCCCGCGGACCGACCCGGCCGTGATCATGCTCGTCACCGACGGCGGCGACCGTGCGCTGCTCGGCCGCGGGCCGCAGTGGAACGAGGGGCGCTTCTCGACCCTCGCCGGATTCGTCGAGCCCGGGGAGACGCTGGAGGCCGCCGTCGCCCGCGAGGTGCGCGAGGAGGTCGGCATCGCCGTCGCGGACATCCGCTACGTGGCCAGCCAGCCGTGGCCGTTCCCGGCCTCGCTCATGCTCGGCTTCACCGCGCGGGTGACCGGCGACGTCGCGCTGCACCTGGACCCCGTCGAGATGGCCGAGGCCGGCTGGTTCGGCCGCGACGAGATCCGGCAGGCGCGCGACTGGACCGACGCCGACACACCCGCCATCCCCGGCACCCGGCTTAGGGCGATCCCGCCGCACCTGTCGATCAGCCGCTACCTCATCGACGGCTGGCTGGACGGCTGACCGAGGAGGTC
>SCQZ01000216.1 GCA_004299665.1 Jatrophihabitans sp. | reverse complement strand
CGACCGTGGACTCGACGGCCGAGATCACGGCGATCTGGCGGGGCGTCGCCCCGACCAGCCGCATCGCGGCGAAGCGTTGCTCCCGGCGCGCCGCGGACAGGCGGGTGGCAGTCGCGACGAAGACGAGGATCGGGAACAGCAGCGCCGCCGTCACCACGGACAGGATCAGCACGATGCTGCGCTCGTTCAGCCCGATCTCGTAGCAGGGACCGTTGCAGCTGCTCGGTGAGGTCGTGCTGATCGCGTCCACCAGGCCTGCCTGCGGGGCGTGGGCCAACTGGGCCGCCGTGTGGCCGACCACGATGATCAGCGCGTCCGGCGACGGCAGCCCGGCGTCGCCGATCTGCCCGGCCAGGTGGCCGGGGTAGCGATCGGCGAGCTGGTCGGCCGGGGTGGTGCGCAGCAGCCTGGCCAGCGCGGGTGAGGCGTAGTACTCGCCGGGCCCGGGCAGCCGGCTCAGGCCGGGCGGCACCGGCGACCGCCGGCCGGTGGCCGCGACGTCCACGACGCCGATCTGGCTGCCCGTGAACTCGTCGGCGGACAGCCGCCACCATATCGCGGTGGTTTCGGGCGTCGTGCGGTGTTCCTGCGGGCCGCCGGCTCCGGTCTCCAGCCACGCGTACCGCGAGTTCTGGGCGTTGACGGCGTTGAGCGTGGCGAGGGTGGTCAGCAGCAGCCCCGCGCCGAGCGCGACCGCACCGGTGACGACCAGCAGCCGCAGCAGCGCCTCCCGGCCGCCGCGCAGCGTCAACCGCAGCCCGAACCCGATCACGGCGTCGCGCCGAGCGTGAGCGGCGTGACCAGACCGTCGCGGACGATGACCTCGCGGTCGGCATAGGCGGCCACGCGCGGCTCGTGCGTGACGAGGACCACCGTCGTGCCGTGTTCGCGGGCGTTCGCGGTGAGCAGATCCATCACCTGCTCACCGGTCAGCGAGTCGAGCGCGCCGGTGGGTTCGTCGGCGAACAGGACCTCGGGCCCGGTCACCATGCCGCGGGCCAGCGCGACGCGCTGCTCCTGGCCGCCGGAGAGCTCCCCGGAGCGGCGCTGCCCCAGGCCGTCCAGCCCGAGCCGTACCAGCCACTCGCGGGCCCGCGCCAGCGCGGTCGGCCGCTTGGCACCGCCGAGCAGCAGCGGCAGGGCGACGTTCTCCTCGGCGCTGAGTTCGGGCACGAGTTGGCCGAACTGGAAGACGAATCCGAACCGGTCCCGCCGCACGGTGCTGCGCGCGACCTCGCCCAGCGCGTCCAGCCGCTGTTCCGCGAAGAGCACCTCGCCGGCGTCCGGGACCAGGATGCCGGCCAGGCAGTGCAGGAGCGTCGACTTCCCCGAGCCGCTCGGGCCCATGACGGCGACGATCTCGCCCGCGGCGACGGCGAGGTTCGCGCCGCGTAACGCCGGGGTGCTGCCGAACGAGAAGTGCACGTCCCGGGCCTCGAGGATCACCGCGTCACCTCCCGGGCCAGCGCGCCGAGGCGCGCCGTGGTGAGGTCGATCCAGCGCAGGTCGGCCTCGAGGTGGAACAGCCCGTGGTCGGCGAGCAGCGCGTCGATCGTGGAGCCGGTGCGCTTGATCTCGGTGAGCTCGCGCATCCGGCGCAGGTGGGCCGCACGCTGGGTGTCCAGGTACTGCTCGGCGGGGCGGCCGGAGAGCAGCGCGAGCACCACCTTGACGAACAGCACCGACTGCAGGTGCGGGTCCGACACGACCGGCTCGGCCAGCCACGTCGCGAGCTCGCTGACCCCGTGCTCGGTGATGACGTAACGCTTGCGGTCCGGCCCGGCGCCCGGCTCGGCGTCGCCCACCAGCACCTTGCCGCCGCGGGCGAGCCGGGCCAGCGTCGCGTACACCTGACCGAAGGGCAACGGCTTGCCCCGGCCGAAGTATGCGTCGTAGTCCCGCTTGAGGTCGTAGCCGTGGCTCGGCTCGCGCTCGAGCAGCCCCAGCAGGGCGAGGGGAACCGTCATGTCGGCGAACAATACACTCGATGTATACGCGCGGCTAGTAGATGAGCGAGAGGGCTCCTTCCCGCACCCGCGCGGTCACCGGCACGGTTCCCAGGTCGTCGCCGTCGGCGCCCACCGGGATCGGCCGATCGGCCTCGATCGTCACCTCCCGCGCGGTGTGCACCGACACCTCGGCACGGGCCAGGTGCGTGCCGCGCCGGGCCTGCGCCATGAACTGCACGACCTGCCGGCGCGGACCGGCACCGACGACCAGCACGTGCAGCAACCCGTCGGTCAGGCGCGCGGGCGGCACGATCGTCAGGCCGTGCCCGTACGCGCCGGAGTTGGCGACGACGACGGTGTGGGCGGCGAACTCGAGCGTGCGGCCGTCCAGGGTCAGCCGGTAGTGCGCCGGGCGCCAGCGCGCGATGGCGCGTATCGGGGCGATGCGGTACGCCAGCAGCGCGGGCAGGCGACGGCTGCGGTTGATGATGCCGGTCGCGACCGAATCGATGCCGGCGTAGACGTTCCCCGGAACGATCTGCCCGGCGGCCTCGATCACGTCGACCGGTCGCGGCTCGCCGCGTAGCAGCACGGCGGCCAGGCCCGCGTCGTCCGTCGGGAGCGCGAGCCGCCGTGCCTGGTCGTTTCCGCGCCCGGCCGGCACGATCGCCATCGCGCCGCCGCCCGCGACGGCCCCGGCCGCGACGTCCCGGACCAGGCCGTCCCCGCCGACGGCGACCGCGATGCGCCCCTGCTCGCAGGCCTCGCGGGCGAGGTCGATCGCGTGATCGCGGCCGCGGGTGACCTCGACGCGGACCTCGGCCCCGGCGGCGGCGAGGCGTCCGGCGAGCGGTGCCCAGCGCTGCGCGGCCCGTCCACCTCCGGCGATCGGGTTGACCAGGGCGGTGAAGGCGCGGGTCATATCAGGACGCCGGGGTTGCAGATCCCCTCCGGGTCGAAGGTGCGCTTGACGGCGCGCAGCGCCTCGACGGCGAGGTCGCCGATCTCCTGGTGGTAGATCGCCCGGTGGTCCGTGCCGACGCCGTGGTGGTGCGTGATCGTCCCGCCCGTGCCGCGGATGGCGCTGCTCGCGGCTGCCTTCGCGGCGGCCCACTGCGCGAGCGGATCGCCCGCCTGGGCGCAGGCGACGGTGAAGTACAGCGACGCCCCCGTCTCGTAGACGTGCGAGAGGTGGCACAGCACGAGCGCGGGCGTGCCCGCAGACGTGAGCGAGTCCGTCAGCGCGGCGGTGACGGCGGCCTTGAGCGGCTCCAGGTTCGACCAGAACGTCGCCGTCTCGAGCGTCTCGACGAGCGCCCCCGCGTCGAGCAGCGGATCGCGCAGGTACGGAGCGGAGTACCGCCCCGCCCGCCACCGCTCGCCGGGATCGGTGCCGATATCCTCCCCGCCGCCGGCCGCGAGCACCTCGCCCGCCCGAGCGCGTCGTGACCGCACGTCCTCGCCGGTGCCCTCGTAGCCGGCGATGGCCAGGCATCCCCCCGCGGCCGGCGGGCTCGTGCCGGCGCTCCCGGGGTCGGCGAGGTTGACGGCCGTCTCCGCCTCGTCCGACAGCCGCAGTACGGTCGGCAGCGGTCCGTCCTGGGCGAGCCGGCGCAGCGCGGCCGCGCCGGTCGCGAAGTCCGGGAACCGCCAGCCGTCGTAGATGCGCTCCTGCGGCCGTGGGCGGATCCGCACGGTGACGTCGGTGACGACGCCGAAGGCGCCCTCGGAGCCCAGGACCAGTTCCCGCAGGTCGGGCCCGGCCGCCGACCGGGGTGCGGTGCCGAGGCGGACCGTGCCCGCCGGCGTGACCAGGGTCAGGGCGACCACCATCTCGTCGAAGCGCCCGTAGCCGGCCGAGGCCTGCCCCGCACTGCGGGCGGCGGCGTAGCCACCGACGGCGGCCCCCTCGTAGGACTGCGGGAAGTGGCCCAGCGTGTAACCGCGCCCGTTGAGCAGCGCCTCCGCTGCGGTGCCGCGCATCCCGGCCTGCAGCGTCGCCGTGCGCGAGACCTCGTCCAGCGCGACGAGCCGGTCCAGGCGCCGGACGTCCAGGGCGATCACGGCCGCGAAACCCCGCCGCTGCGCCACGAGGCCGCCGACCACCGAGGTGCCGCCCGCGAACGGGACGACGGCGATGTGGCGCGCCGCGCAGATCCCGAGCACGGCGGCGACCTCCGCGGCGGTGCCGGGGAACACGACGGCGTCCGGCGCGTCGGCGGCGTCCCCCGCGCGCAGCCTGAGAAGGTCGGGGGTGGACCAGCCGCGGGTGTGCGCCACCCGGACGAGCGGATCGACGCTGACGTGCGCGGTGCCGACCGCGGCCTCCAGGGCGGTCCGGGCCCCGGCCGGCAGCGTGCTGCCGGGCAGGGTGGCGTCCTCCGGCGGGACGGGCGCCGGGGCGGGCACGGCGCCCAGGGCGGTGAGCGCCCCGGCGACGGCATCGGGGAGGCGGGCCTCCTTGGCCGGGTCACCCCATCGGTACGGTCGCATCTCGATCACCGGCAGTTCCGATTCGCTCATCAGCCCTCCTTGCCACTGCTGATACACTGTGACATATGGTGTCGCAGCATCGCAACGCGAGTGAACTCACCGCCGCCAACGCGATTCCGGAGGACCAGATCCTCGATGCCACCTACGACCTGATGCTGGCCGTGGGCCTGCGCCGGGTGACCATGGCCGACATCGCCCGCCAGGCCGAGGTGTCCCGGGCGACCCTCTACCGGCGTTGGCCCAACGTCTCGGCGGTGGTCGGTGAGTTGCTGACGCGCGAGTTCGCGTCCCTCGCGGCGTCGTCGGCGGTGGAGGGGGCCACCGCGCGGGAGGGCGTCGTCGAGACGGTGGTGCTGCTCGTGAAGCGGATCCGCAAGCATCCGCTGCTGCGGACCATCGCCGACGTCGACCCGGACTTCCTGCTGCCCTACCTCCTGGAGCGGCGGGGTACCTCGACCACCGCGCAGCTCGCGCTGCTGGACGCCGGGCTGGCGACGAAGGACCGTTCGATCCGCAGGGGAAACCGGGCCGCGCAGGCGCGCGCAATCTGGCTGATCGCCTCCTCGTTCGTGCTGAGCGCCCCGGTGCTGGCCGACCGCAAGGCGTCGCTGGCGTCGCTGGACAACGAACTGCGCGAGGCGCTGGACCGATACCTGGCCCCATGACCGGGCCGGGAGCGGGCAGCGCGCTCAACGCGGACCGTCGGGAACGCGAACTGGCCACGCTGGAGGACGGGCCCGTCGACGTCCTGGTCGTCGGTGGCGGGGTCACCGGCGCCGGCGTCGCGCTGGACGCCGCCTCGCGCGGGCTGTCCGTTATCCTGGCCGAGCGGCACGACCTGGCGTTCGGGACGAGCCGGTGGAGTTCCAAGCTGGTGCACGGCGGGCTGCGCTACCTCGCATCGGGCGCCGTCGGGATCGCCCACGAGAGCGCCGTCGAGCGTGGCATCCTGATGACCCGCACGGCCCCGCACCTGGTGAGTGCGATGCCGCAGGTGGTGCCGCTGCTGCCGTCGGTGTCGCGCGGCCGGGCCGGGCTGATCCGGGCCGGCTTCCTGGCCGGCGACGCGCTGCGGGCGGCGGCACGCACGCCGCGGTCGAGCCTGCCGCGGTCGCGGCGCATATCCGAGGCCGAGGTCCTGCGGCTCGCCCCCACCGTCAGCGTCGCCGGACTGCGTGGCGGCCTGCTGGCGTGGGACGGCCAACTCGTCGACGACGCCCGGCTGGTCGTCGCGCTGGCGCGGACCGCAGCCTCCTTCGGGGCACGGGTGCTCACGCGTTGTGCGGCGTCCGAGGTGGGCGGGTCCGGCGCCGTCCTCACCGACGGTCTCGGCTCCGGCGAGTACCGCGTCCGGGCCCGGATGGTCGTCAACGCGACCGGGGTGTGGGCCGGCGAGGTGGCCGGCGACGTCCGGCTGCGGCCGAGCCGGGGGACCCACCTGGTCCTGTCCGACGCGGTGTTCGGGGGCCTGCGGTGCGGTCTGACGGTCCCGGTGCCGGGCTCGGCGAGCCGGTTCGTCTTCGCGCTGCCGGCCCCCGAGGGACGGGTCTACGTCGGCCTCACCGACGAGGAGGCGCCCGGCCCGGTTCCCGACGTCCCGCAGCCGACCGAAGCGGAGATCGACTTCCTGCTGGAGACGGTCAGCGCCGCCCTGGCCGCCCCGGTGCGGCGTGCCGACGTCCGGGGCGCGTTCGCGGGGCTGCGCCCGCTCCTCCGGGCCGGGGGCAGCACCGCCGATCTCTCCCGGCGGCACGCGGTGCTCACCCGCGGCGACGGCCTGGTGACCGTCGTCGGCGGGAAGCTGACGACCTACCGGCGGATGGCGCAGGACGCGCTCGACGCGGCGCTGGCCGTCTCCGGGGTGCCGGCCGGACCCTGCCGCACGGCGCGCCTGCCGCTGGTCGGGGCGGGCCCCGTCCCGGCCGGTGTGCCGGCCCGGCTGGCCCGCCGGTACGGCGCCGAGGCGGGCGTCGTCGCCGCCTGCGGCTCCGGCGACCCGGTTGCGCCCGGGGTCGAGACGACCGAGGCCGAACTGCGTTTCGCCGTCACGCACGAGGGCGCCCTGGACGTCGGGGACCTGCTGGACCGGCGGTGCCGGGTCGGGCTCGTCGCGCAG
Organism: Jatrophihabitans sp.; assembly: GCA_004299665.1. Taxonomy (GTDB): domain Bacteria; phylum Actinomycetota; class Actinomycetes; order Mycobacteriales; family Jatrophihabitantaceae; genus FW021-bin43. The sequence goes on along the minus strand of SCQZ01000216.1, from coordinate 3,109 downwards.
GACCGTGCCGCCGCGCTCCCGGCCGCGCAGTCCGTGCTGTGACCTGCGCCGGCGGTGCTGTGACCCCGCGAACGCATGTCGAAGCTGCCGCCTGTCGGTGACGTGCCGCAGGATCGGCCGCATGGACGACGACAAGACCCTCTCCCGCCTCGCCGCGCTGCTGCGCCAGGCCGAGGGCACCGACAACCCGCACGAGGCGGACGCGTTCCTGCAGGCCGCGCAGCGCCTGGCCACGACGGCCTCGATCGACCTCGCGCTGGCGCGCGCCCACTCCGACCGGCGCGCGGCACGCACGGGCCCGGTCCAGAAGCGCGTCGAGATCGGCGAGCGCGGCACCCGCGGGCTGCGCACCTACGTCGAACTGTTCGTCGCGATCGCCCATGCCAACGACGTGACGTGTGATGTCGCCGGCGACTCGACTGCGGTGATCTGTTACGGCTTCGCCGACGACGTCGCGGTCTGCGAATCGCTCTACGGCTCGCTGGCCGTGCAGATGGTGCGGGCGTGCGAGGGGTACCTGGCCCGCGGCGAGCACCGGGCCGAACTCGTGTGGCGGCGCAGCCGGGGCAGGTGGGTCGCCGGGCCGGTTCACGGCACCACCGCCCGGATCACCTTCCAGACGGCCTTCGCCCGGCGCGTCGGCTCCCGCCTGTCCGAGGCGCGCACCGCAGCCCGCGCGGAGGCGATCGCCCGCGACGGCGCGCGGGACGGCGCGCGGGGCACGGAGTTGGTGCTACGCGGCAAGCAGGTCGAACTGCGCGAGTTCTACCGGGCGACGACCAGCGCCCGCGGGACGTGGCGCGGGCAGCAACCCTCCGGCGTCGATGCGGCGTCCGCGCGGCGGGCCGGCGACCGCGCCGGGCGGCAAGCACGCCTCGGCGGCGAGCGCGCGATCGGCGACGCCCGCCGCGCGCTGGAACGGGGGAGGGCGGGTTGACCGCGCGGGACGTGCAGCGGTCCCGGGTGTACGCGGCCGAGACCGTCGTCCGCCGGGCACTCGACCGCGCGGCGTCCGGCGCGGGGACGGTGACGATGCTCGGCTCGACGGTGGTGCTCCCGGTGGAGCGCCGCTTCGGCTCGGTCGATGCCGTGCAGCGGTACGTCGAGGGTGTGCTCGCCCTGCGCTGGGTGCGTGCCACCTGGCCCGGGCGGGCGGCGATCGCGGTGTCGGTACGCCCGCGCCGGGGGCAGGCCCGGGCGGAGTACGCCCGCGCGAGTGCCACCATCGCGCTCCCGCCGCGCGCCGGGAACGCGGCCTGGGCGCTGCGCGAGTTGGTCGTGCTGCACGAACTCGCCCACCATCTGGCCGAGGACGAGCACGAGGAGCCGCACGGCCCGGGCTTCCTCGACCGGTTGCTCGCCCTCGTCGAGGGCGTGATCGGGCCCGAGGCGGGCCTGCTGCTGCGCGCCACACTGCACAACGCGGGCGCCCGCCTGTCGCTGGCGGCGACCTCGTGACCCCGGACCGGGCGGCGGCACCGCCGGCCGGCGGCGACCCGCTGGAGGAACTGGGGCTGGACCGGTTGCGCACGCGGACCAGCGCGAAATGGCGGGCGTACCCGCCGGACGTGCTGCCGCTCTGGGTGGCGGAGATGGACGTCTCGCTGGCGCCGCCGGTGCGTGACGCGCTGCTCGCCGCCGTGCGCGACGGGGACACCGGCTATCCGCACGGCACGGGCTACTTCCAGGCGCTGGCCGACTTCGCCCGCGATCGCTGGGGATGGGGCGGCGTGTCGGTCGATCGCTGCGCCTTCGCGGCCGACGTGATGGTCGGCGCGATCGAGGCGCTGCGCCTGGTCACTCAGCCCGGCGACGCGGTCGTGATCAACCCCCCGGTGTACCCGCCGTTCTACGCGTTCCTCGAGCACGCCGGGCTGCGGGTCGCGCAGGCGCCGCTGGGGCCGGACGGCCGCCTCGACCTCGACATCATCGCGACGGTGTTTCGCGACATACGCCCGGCGGCGTACCTGCTGTGCAGCCCGCACAACCCGACCGGGACGGTGCACACCGCCGCGGAACTGGAGGCGCTGGCCGCCCTCGCCGGCCGCTTCGGCGTCCGGGTGGTCGCCGACGAGGCGCATGCGCCGTTGGTGCTTCCGGGGTCCCGGTTCGTCCCCTACCTGAGCGTCCCCGGCGGGCAGGACGCGCTGGCCGTGTTCTCCGCCGCCAAGGGCTGGAACCTGCCGGGGCTCAAGGCCGCGGTCATCGTCGCCGGAACCGATGCGGCCGCCACGCTGGCCCGGCTGTCGGAGATCGTCAGTCACGGCCCCAGCCACCTGGGTGTGCTGGCCCACACCGTTGCGCTCACCGAGGGGCGCGACTGGCTGGACCGGCTGCTGATCGGGCTGGACCGCAAGCGGGCCCTGCTAGGGCAGCTGCTGGCCGAGCACCTGCCCGCCGTCCGGTACCGGCCTCCGGAGGCGAGCTACCTGGCCTGGCTCGACTGCCGCGGTCTGGGCCTGGGCGAGGAGGAACCGGTCGTCCCCGGTGAGGTGACCTCGACGGCGGGCGCCGCCGGCTTCTTCCTGGCCGCGGCCCGGGTCGGCCTGTCGGCCGGCCCGGCGTTCGGCGCGCCCGGAGCCGGACACGTGCGGCTGAACTTCGCGACGTCGGCGCAAATCCTGGGCGAGGCGATCCGGCGCATGGCGGCCGCCGTCGCCGACCGCTGATCCCCCACCGCGCCGGTACGGTGCCGCGCCGTCCGGCACGGGACCGCGCCGTCCGGTGCGGGTGCCGCGCCAGCCGGTACGGTACCGCGCCAGCCGGTACGGTGGCGCGCCGTCCGGTACGGGTGCCGCCGGGCCGAGCCGCTGCACCTCCGGCCGCGCCGGGGCACGTGTAGCGTGATCGGGCGTTCGGAGCGGACCCGCCCGGTGGCGCGCCCGGCCCGGCACAGGAGGGCTCGCATAGTGGCCTAGTGCGGCGGTCTTGAAAACCGCTGTCAGGTGATCCCTGACCGTGGGTTCGAATCCCACGCCCTCCGCAAACACCTCGCAGCGCACACCTCGCTGCGCACCCCCGTCTCCACACCTCCGTATCCACCCGCTTCGGAGCCACCTTCCCGCCAGAAGTGGTGCGGTTGCGACGCCGATTCCGCACCACTTCTGGC